>NZ_JBUZJI010000050.1:0-7236 GCF_055282735.1 Nocardioides sp. B129/18
CCGCCCCCGGCCAGGGCCGCGGCGACGGCCTGGGCCAGCGTCGGGTCGGGCACGAGCAGGGCGGCGGAGATGCCGCTGCCGAGCAGCGGGACGGCGGTGAACGCGCCGGCGCCGCCGACGAGCTCGTCGAGGACGAGCGCGAGGTCGAGGGTGCGGGCGGCCTGCGCGGAGGCGCCGAGCACGCCGGCGGCGGCGTCGAGGGCGGGCTGGACGGCGGCGGCGAGGTCGAGTCCGCCCATCGGGCTGGACTGCAGGGCCGCGACGAGGTCCTCGCCGACGAGCACCGCGATGCGGCCGGTGACGGCGCCGGCGAGGTCGACGACCGCGGCGCCGGCGAACAGGCCGGTGACGTGCTCGGTGCCGGGCTGCGGGTCGCCGGCGGCCAGCGGCTCGCTGGAGGGCAGGACGGAGGCGACGGCGGAGGCCGCCTCGAGGGCCAGACGGCCGGCGCCGTCGAGGCCGGCGTCCATCGGGAGCGTGGTCATCGGTTCTCCTGCGGGGTGGTGACGATGAGCGCGGCGAGGCGGGGTCCCCGGGCCCCGGCCGTCGCGTGGGCGAAGACGGTGTCGTCGACGGTGACGTCGAGCGGGGCGGCGGCCGGGTGCGCGAGGCGCAGGACGTCGCCGGGCTGGAGCGAGGCGAGCACCTCGGGGTCGATCCCGGTGGTGCGGAAGCGGACGCCGACGTCGACCGGCACGTCCTGGAAGGCGACCTGGAGCAGCTCGGCGGCCTCGGCGCGCAGGGCCCGCTCGCGGTTGGAGACCGGGGCGGGCGCGGCGGCGGCCGTCAGGTGCGGGTGGAGGCCGGTGAACGGCAGGCACACCGACATGCGGTGCGGCCGGTCGTCGATGCGCAGCTCGAGCTCGATGACCACCATGACGTCGGCGACGCCGGCGGCCTGCGCGAACTGCGGGCTGTACTCGACGCCGGTGACCTGCGGGTCCAGCGCGACGATGGCGGCCAGCGAGTAGCGCATCTCGGCGAGCAGGCGCTCGACGAGCCCGGCCGCGATGCCGGCCTCGATCTCGGTGAGCGGTCGGTGCGGCTGGTTCGCCGTGCCCGGGCCGCCGAGCATGTGGTCGACGCACGACATGACGGCGTTGAGCGGCAGGTCGAGCATGCCGCGGCCCGGCATCGGGTCGGTCGTGTAGAGCGTCAGGTACGTGGTGGCGTCGAGGGAGTCGACGTACTCGGCGTAGGTGCGCTGGTCGATCGTCGTGAGCGTGACCGAGCAGACGCTGCGCAGCGCCGAGGTGAAGACCGTCGTGGCCTGGCGGGCGAACCCGTCGAAGCCCAGCTGCAGGATGCGCTGGTGCTCGCGGGAGAGCTGGATGGGACGCCGGAAGTCGTAGGTCGTCGGCGTGCCGCCGCGGGCGGTGCGACGGCGGGCGCGGGCAGGCGTCGACCCGGATCGGGGAGTGGCCGGTGCCGGCGACGTCATGCTCACGACGCCCCGGATCGGCCCTGCCGAGGGGGACCTGAGGCGAACCGCGTCGACACGCCGCGGAAGGGCACGTCGGAGCGTCGAGATGGCCCGGACGGGCCATGCGGCCTGACCCCGTCGGGGGACGGAGAGTCAGGTGAGGTGAGGGGGGATGGGGTGCTCGCGGGGGAGCAGCCCGTCACTGCATGACGAACTGCGTGAAGTACACCCCCATGACCTCGTCCTCGTAGGAGTGCTCGAGCTCCTTGGTGAGCTCGGCCTTGAGCTTGACGCGCTCCTTGGGCTTGGAGAGCTCCTCGATGCTCTTGCCGCTGAACAGCTCGATGGTGGCGTCGAGGGCCTTCGATCCGTCGAGGGCCTCGGCGGCCGCGTCGGTCTGCTGGAGCGCGATGCCGATGCGCAGGTAGTGGCCGCCCTCGAGGTTCACCTGGATCGGCTCCAGGGGGGTGACGACGCCCGGCTTGGGCGCCGGCTTCGCGCCCTCGGCCGGCTTCGGCTTGAGGACGAACCAGTACGCGGCGGCGGCGACGACGAGCACGCCGACGATCATGATGATGAGCTTCTTCTTGCCGCCCTTGGCCTCGGGCTCGGAAGCGGCGGGGGTGGCGGCCATCAGTGGGCTCCTTCGTGGGTCGTGGCGGTGTGGTCCTCGGCGGCGGACGCGGTGCCGCCGCCGGAGGTGCGCGCGGAGCCGGTGCTCCGGGCGGAGGTGGTCCGGGCGTCGGCGAGCGTGCCGGCGGACGGCAGGCCGAGGGAGTCGGCCGCGTCGGGCAGCTGGCTGGCCGTGGAGGCCGCCAGGCCGGTGAGCACGACGATGTCGACGCGCTTGTTGATCTCCTGCGACTCCGGACGGCTGACGGGGATCAGCGGCTTGGTGTGGCCGAAGGCGGCCAGCCGCAGCCGGGAGGCCGGCACGTCGAAGGTCTCGTTGAGCCGGCGCAGCACGGTGACGGCACGGGCGGCCGAGAGGTCCCAGTCGGTGCGGAACATCTTCGGCTTCACCTTCTCCTGGTTGGTGTGGCCGTCGATCTCCAGGTCGCTGTCGATCTTCGCGAGCGCCGGGCCGAGGGCGTCCACGACCTCCTGGCCGCGGGCGGAGAGCACGGCGGAGTCGGCGGCGAAGACGATGTGGCGCGAGACGAGGCTGACCACCAGGCCGCGCTCGTCGTAGCTGGTGGTGACGTCGCCCTGCAGGCCCTTGGCCTTGAGCGCCGCCATGAGCCTCTTGCGCACGTCGTCGAGCCGCTCGACCTCGGCGCGCGCCGCGGCGTACTGGCGCTGCCGGGCCTGCGCGGACTGCTGCTGCAGGCCCTGCTGGACGGCGTCGTTCACCATCGTCGCCTGCTCGGTGGAGAGGTCCTCGCTGGAGAGGTTCGGGGCGACGGGGCCCATCGCCGAGACGCCGGGCTGGTCCTGGATCGACGGGTTGCCGTCGAGCACGGAGTCGGACTGGCCGAAGCCGGCCGCGAGGCCCTCCTTGAGCTCGTTGAACTTCTTCTGGTCGACCTGGCTCATCGCGAACATGACGATGAACAGCACCATCAGGAGCGTCACCATGTCGGCGTAGGTGACCAGCCAGCGCTCGTGGTTCTCGTGCTCCTCGTGCTCCTCGTGCTTGGGACGACGGCGTCCGCCGTGTCCGCCGTGGCCGCTCATCAGGCGGCCTCCGCGGCGGGCGGCTGCTGGTCGCCGGGCAGCAGCGAGGTGAGCTTCTGGGCGATGACGCGCGGGTTCGAGCCGGCCTGGATGGCGGCGACGCCCTCGATGATCAGCTCCATGCGCTGCGCCTCGAGCTCGCTGAGCCGCTTGAGGCGGCTGGCGATGGGCAGCCAGATGACGTTGGCCGACATGACGCCCCACAGGGTCGCGATGAACGCGGCGGCGATGAGGTGGCCGAGCTCGGCGGGCTGGGCGAGGTTCTCCAGCACGTGCACCAGGCCCATGACGGTGCCGATGATGCCGATGGTGGGCGCGTAGGCGCCGGCGTCGGCGAAGAACTTCGCGGACTGCTTGTCGGCCTTCTTCTTCGCCGCCACCTCGGCCTCGAGGATGTCGCGCACCTCGTCGGGGTCGGTGCCGTCGATGGCCATCGTGACGCCCTTGACGAGGAACTCGTCGGGCATGTCCTTGACCATCTCCTCCAGGGCCAGCAGGCCCTCGCGGCGGGCCTTGTCGGCCAGGGAGACCACGGCGGGGACGACGTCGGACGCCGGCTTCACGCCGCCGGTGAAGGCGGTCTTGAGCGCGCCGAGCGAGCTCTTGAAGTCGCCCATCGTGCCGCCGGCCATGCTGATGAGGATCGTGGTGCCGAAGACGAGCAGCATCGCGGGGATCTGGATGAGCGCGGCGGGGTTGCCGCCCTCCATCACGTTCGCCGCGACGATGACGACCATGCCGACGCCGATGCCGACCGGGGTGGCGATGTCCATCAGCTGTGCTCCTCGGGGGTGGAGTGGTGGTCCGCCGGGGTGGCGGCGGACCGGACGGTGTCGCCCGATCGGGGGGCGTCAGGGCGCACCGTCCGGTCCTCGTCCGCAGCCTGGGGGGCGACCACGGTGAGGGAGGGCCGCGGCGTCGCGCTGCGCGGACGCACGGCCTGCTCCGGGGGCTCGTGATGGGTCGCGACGAGCGCGAACCCGTGCTGGTCCACGGAGGGCACGCGGACGTACCCGCTCAGGGCGACGATCTCGGCGCGATGCGCGCGGATGATCGCGATGACCTCGGTCACCGACTCCGCGACGACGTACTTCTTGCCGTCGACCAGCGTGATGATCGTGTCGGGGGTGCTCTCGACCCGCTCGATCAGATCGGAGTTCAGAGCGAACGCCGATCCGGACAGACGCGTGAGCGTGATCATGGGGCACCCTCCCTGGTGCGTGGGGGCGACGGCCTTCCGTGGCCGTCACGTCTCCCATCGGCACGCGTCTCAGGGACCTGAGGGGCGGTGTGCTGGTGTCGTCGGGTCTGTCCGTGGGTGCTTCCGCCGCGGCTGGGCCCCTGGTTCGCTCTGCTCCGAAGGCGCAGTTAGGCGGGCGGGGGTTCGGGCCCCTGCACTGGTGCGCCGTCCGCCGGTGGTCGAGCTCGTCGAGACCCCCGCGCCCGCTGGAATCCCTGTGCACAAGCCTTCTTTTCGAACTGATGTTCTAGTAGAATGAGGCATGGCCACTCGGAAGTCCCGCCTCCTGCGCGACAGCGACCTGCTGCGCGCTGCGATGCAGGCCAAGCAGGGTGCTGAGGCCCTGGAGCGGGAGGCCTTCCAACTGGCTGCTGACTGGGCGATCACCCACACCGTTGCGGACGAGGTGGATGCGGCGTTCCGCGTGGGCACGCACTGCGAGGTGTCGATCGCCGGCCCGGGTGCGCCGATGGTCTCGGAGTACGGCTGCGTCGAGATCGCAGCAGCCCTTGGGATGTCCACTGACGCGGGGCGGTACTACGTGGGCCACGCCCTCGAGGCGTGCACGCGTCTCCCGCGGCTGTGGGCACGCCTCGTCGAGGGCGAGGTCACCGTCGCCCAGGTCCGGCGGATCACCGAGCACACGATGGTGCTCTCCTTCGAGGCGGCTGCTCGGGCGGATCAGCTCCTCGCCGCCTATGCGCATTCCGTGGGGCGGCGAGCGATCGAGAACGCGATCAACCTCGCCGAGCAGCAGGTCGACCCCGATCTCGCGGCCCTGCGCCAGCGGCTGGCTCGTGACGACCGGCGCTTCGACGTCGCCGTCGCCCAGCCCAGCCTCGATGGCACGGTCGACGTGCACGGCCGGATGGACCGCGAAGATGCGATCGACCTCGACGCCGCCCTCGCCGAGCTGGCCCACCAGGCCCTCGCACTGGGCTCCACCGACTCCCTCGACGCGCGGCGTGCGTGGGCCGCCGGCCAGCTCGGGCGCCAGCACCTCGACCTCACCGAGTCGGTGGTCGAGCCTGTCGAGACCCCCGCGCCCGCCCGCCGACGCGAGACGATCCTCTACGTCCACCTCTCCCCCGACGCGCTCGGCGAGATCGGCCCCATCACGACGCTCGAGTCCACCCGCTCCCCGCTCCTCCTCGACGCCGCCAAGAGCTGGTGCGCAGGCTCGTCGAAGGTGACGATCAGGCCGATCCTCGACCTGGCGGCCGAACGGCATTGCGAGTCCTACGAGGCCGCACCCCTCTTGCGGGAGCAGGTCATCGTCCGCGACCGCACCTGCGTCTTCCCCCACTGCCGACGCCCCGCCAGGCGCGCCGACCTCGACCACATCCAGCCCCATGCCAGCGGCGGCCCGACGTCAGCGTCGAACCTCGCGTGTCTCTGCAGGCATCACCATCGATCGAAGACGCACACCGGATGGCGGTACCGACCCGACCCCGACCATCCCGGCCATCACCTCTGGACCAGCCCGACGGGCGTCCACTTCAGGAGAGGCCCCACCGGCACCGCGATGCTCCCCGACCGAACGCTGGTCGAGCCTGTCGAGACCCCCGCACCCTGACAGCCAGCTGAACCCACACCCCGCCCGTGACCGCGACCCGGTCCCGGGCTCGAGGTGCGCCCTGGACCAGACTGCGGGGGTGGCGATCAGCGAGCACCGGGTGGAGCGGGCCGACGGGGCGTGGGTGGCAGCGCAGGTCGGGGGAGCGGGAGCGGGGGTGCCTCTGCTCCTGCTGCAAGGCCAGGCCTGCTCCCACCGCTGGTGGGACGTGCTGCGCGAGCGGTGGGAGGCCGAGCGCCCGACGATCACCCTCGACTACCGCGGCACCGGGGCGACCACGGATCCCGGCGGCGACCTGTCGACGCGGCTGCTGGCCGAGGACGCGGTGGCGGTGCTCGACGCGCTCGGACACCCGCGGGCCGACGTCTACGGCACCTCGATGGGCGGGCGCGTCGCGCAGATGCTCGCCGCTGAGCATCCCGGCCGGGTGCGCACCCTCGCGCTGGCCTGCACCTCGCCCGGCGGACCGCATGCCGCGGAGCGTGGCGCGGAGGTGCGGCGGGCGCTCGCCGATCCCGACCAGCAGGTGCGCACCGCGACGATGGCCGACCCCTTCTTCACCCCGGCCTGGACGGGCGACCGCGTCACGTCGCCTCTCTTCGGCGACCCGACGATGACCCCGGCCGACCGGCAGCGACACCTGCGCACCAGCGCCCGGCACGACGCCTGGGACCTGCTGCCGCGGATCACCGCACCGACCCTGGTGCTGCACGGCGTCGAGGACCGGATGACCCCGGCCGGCAACGCCGCCCTGATCTCGGGCCGGGTGCCCGACGCCCGCGTCCACCTGCACCCGCAGGGACGCCACGGCCTCTTCGCCGAGTTCGCCGATGATCTCGAGCCGCTCCTGCGAGAGCTCTGGGAGGGTCGGGCCCAGGGCTGAACGCACGCGGGGGCTCGCCGTCCGGCGAGGCCCCGCGTGCGCGTGGTGGATCACCTCTTGCATCGGAATCAGGGGGGTGTCTCATCTCGGCGCCCGGTTGCCCCTGCCTCCGCGTGTCTCCGGTGCGCTGACGCGCGACCGCGGCGCGCCTGTCTCATCAGGAGACGAGCGCTTGTCGCGTGGTCCGGCGGGACGCCGGTAGGCCTCAGCGTCGCGTGTGCGGAGGGTTTCGATCGTCCACTGCGTGCGAAACCCGAGGCGACTGCGTCAGCGGAAGGTCGGAGGTGCGCGGAACCACACCGGTGTAACTAGTGGCGTAGACTTGGCATCAAAGGCAACAGACCCCAGGGCAGAGACGGCCTCAGTCCACAGATGGGGGAAGTGGGTCTGCTGCACGGATAGGTGACATCTGATCTGCGTCGATGTGTGTCGGCGCT
>NZ_JBUZJI010000051.1:0-7222 GCF_055282735.1 Nocardioides sp. B129/18
CGACCCCATCTGGACCCCTCAGCGGAAGGGTTGTCACCCGGTCGTTGCGGCGACGCGAGCGCAGACCGCCCTCGGGCTCCTCCTCGACGGCCTCGGCGAGCGGTGCGCCGTCCTCGGCGAACAGGGCGGCGCGGGCCTCGGCGATCGGGTCGAGGCGGGTGACGGTGGCGGGCTTCGGCGCGGCGGCGGCCTGGTCCTGCTGCAGCAGGACGGCGCGGGCCTCGGCGATGGGGTCCAGGCGCGTGCGCTCGGCGGAGTCGTCCGCCGGGGGGAGAGTGCTGCTGCTCATGGCTCCGACGGTAGAGCAGCATGGCGCGTCGCGTCGGTGGATTGGACCGGTTGCCCGGTGCTCCCCGCCACGTCGGGACGCAGGTCAGGGCGACGTCAGGGCGACCTCAGCGCGACCCTGCGACGGCGTCGTCGCGCGCAGGCGGCGCGAGGAGGTCCGGGTGCTCCTCGGCGCCGGTGCGCAGGCGGCGCAGATCGGCGGCGACCATCCGCTCCACCTCGGTGCGGAGGTCGACCTCGGGGCGCCAGCCCAGGAGGACGCCCGCCCGGGCGGGATCGCCGACCACGGCCGTCACGTCCCGCGGCCGCTCGGCGTCGCCCCCGCCGGCGACCAGCGGCGTCGGGCGCGCCGTCGTGCCGACCCCGGCCGCCGCGGCCCGGCCGGCCCACTCGGCGATGTCGCCCAGGCGGGAGGCCCGGCCGGTGGCGACGACGACGTCGTCGACCGTGGCCGTGCGCGCGGCGGCGACGAAGGCCCGCATGAGGTCGGGCGCCGAGCCCCAGTCGCGGCTGACCTCGGGGTCGCGCACGGCGATCACGTCGCGCAGGCCGAGGGCGACCTCGGCGCTGTGGCGCGCGATGCGTCGCAGCACGAAGCGCTGGGCGTGAAGGCAGCTGGTATGGCCGAAGAGGACGAGGCTGGCCGCGTCGAGGCCCTCGTCGCGGGCGCGGGCGACGGCCTCCTGGGCGCGGGCCTTCGACTCGCCGTAGGGACTGACGGGTGCGATCGGGCCGGTCTCGTCGAGCACCGTGCCGGGCGTCGCCGCGCCGAAGACCTCCGAGCTCGAGGCGAGCAGCAGGCGCGGGGCCCAGCCGTGGCGGTCGGCATGGCGGCGCAGGCGGTCGAGCAGGCGGACCACGGCGCGGTGGTTGACCTCGTCGGTCTCCTCGCGACGCTCCCATGAGTCGCCGACCGAGCTGAGCGCGGCCAGGTGGTGCACCACCGCGGGCCGATGCTCCTCCAGGAGGTCGGCGAACACGGCGTCCTCGCGCACGTCCCACGATCGCAGGGTGACGCCGTCGAGGTAGACCCCGTACGCCCCGGGATGCGGGCCCTGGTGGGTCCCGACGACCCGCGCGCCGTCGGCGAGCAGCGCTCGGGCCAGGTGGACGCCGTCCTGGCCGCCGACGCCGGTGACCAGGTGCGTCCGGGGGCGCGCGGGATCGTGCGGCGGACCGGCGGGCTCCACCTCAGCGGCCCAGCAGGTGGGCGATGGCGCGGCGATCGGCGTCGACCATGATCCGGGCCAGCTCGGCCGCCCCCGTCTCGGCCCGCCAGCCCAGCCTCTCGGCCGCCTTCGTGGCGTCGCCGATGAGGGCGTCGACCTCGGTGGGTCGCTCGTAGGAGTCGTCGTGGACGACGTGGTCGCGCCAGTCCAGGCCGGCGTGGGAGAAGGCCGCGTGGCAGAACTCCCGCACGCTGGTGCCGACGCCGGTGGCCAGCACGAAGTCGTCGGGCTCGTCGGCCTGCAGCATCCGCCACATGCCCTCGACGTACTCCGGTGCGTAGCCCCAGTCGCGGACGGCGTCGAGGTTGCCGAGGACGAGGCGGTCGGTGATGCCGGCCTCGATGGCGGCCACGCCCTGGGTGATCTTGCGGGTCACGAAGTTCTCCCCGCGCCGCGGGGACTCGTGGTTGAACAGGATCCCGGAGACCGCGAAGAGGCCGTAGGCGTCGCGGTAGTTCAGCGTGAGCCAGTGGGAGTAGAGCTTGGCCGCGCCGTAGGGCGAGCGCGGGTGGAAGACGCTGCCCTCGTGCTGGGGCGGGGCGGTGGCGCCGAACATCTCGGAGGTCGAGGCCTGGTAGAAGCGGCAGTCGAGCTCGGCCGCGCGGATCGCCTCGAGCAGTCGCAGGGTGCCGAGGGCGTCGGTGGAGGCGGTGTACTCGGGCATCTCGAAGGAGACCTTGACGTGGCTCTGCGCGCCGAGGTTGTAGACCTCCTCGGGGCGGATCCCGAGGATCAGCGTCATCAGGCTGGCGCCGTCGGTGAGGTCGCCGTAGTGCAGGTGCAGGCGGGGATCCTCGACGAGGTGATCGATGCGGTGACGGCCGAGGGAGGAGGAGCGGCGCACCAGGCCGTGCACCTCGTAGTCCTTCGCGAGGAGGAGCTCGGCGAGGTAGGAGCCGTCCTGACCGGTGATGCCGGTGATGAGGGCGCGCCGCATGCTGGCGGACCCTACGACATCCGCAGGTCCGGGGAGCCGGTGCCCCTCGCGCCCGGGGGCTGGACCAGTCGACGATTTCGCTCCGCGGTGCCTCGACCTGTGGTTTCCTTGGGCCTCGTACGTGGCCACCGAGGCCGCCCACCTCCCCGGGAGCACCAGCGCATGAAGAAGTTCCTCGCGACCCTGACGGTCGCCCTGATGGCGATCCTCGGCTCTCTGAGCGTCGGCGGCACCGCCGTCGCCGCGGACCCCTACCCCGGTCCGGGCGCCAAGACCGACCTCTACATCCTGACCCGCACCACGCCGGAGGCCGGCAAGGCGTTCCAGCTGGGCATCAGCGCGATCGCCCGTGCCGCGAGCCCGTCGCGCCCCGACGGCGTCGTCACCGTCTCCGTCACGCGCGTCAAGAGCAGCGGCCGCGCCTCGGCCACCGCGTTCTCCGGCCGGTTCATCGTCCGCAAGGGCAAGGCCTACGCCCGCATCCCCGCGCTCGCCACCGGCCGCTACCTGGTCAAGGCCTCCTTCTCCCCGAAGGTGAAGGCCCGCTACCAGAAGGCGAACGCCGCCCGCACCATCGTCGTCCGCTGAGCCCGTCCCGGGGCTGAGCCCGACCCTGCCGCACGTCCTCGTCAGCACCTGCGCCCCTCGGGGCGCGGGTGCTGACGTCTTCTCGCGCCTGCCGCGCGAGCCCATCGCCGTCCCTCCGACCTCCGAGAGCAGGTATCCCCGCCCATGAGCCGCCGCCGCGTCGTCCTCCTGAGCCTGGCCGTCGTGGCCCTCCTGGTCCTCGCCTGGGGCGCGTGGACGGCGAGGCTCGCCTGGACCGCCCGGGCGGACCTCACGGCCGCCGTCGACGACGCTCGTGCGCTGCGCGCGGCGGTGAGCTCGGGCGACGACGACGCCGCCGATCGCGCGGCCGCGGACCTGCGGACCCACACCTCCTCGGCGGCCGACGCCACCGGCGGCTGGTCCTGGGGCCTGGCCACCCGGCTGCCCCGCATCGGCGACGACGCCGACGCCGTGCGCGTGGCCAGCCGGGCCCTGGCGCTCCTCGCGCGCGACGGCGTCCCCGCCCTGGTCGACGCGTCCGGTCGCATCGACGCGCTGAAGCCGCAGGACGGCCGGATCGACGTCGCGGCCCTGGCGACGCTGAAGGAGCCGGTGGCCACCGGCGCGCGGGCGGCCCGGGCCGCGCAGGACGACCTCGACACCGTGCGTCCGGCGGGGCTGGTCTCGGCGCTGCGGGGTCGCTTCGACGACCTCGACGAGCAGGTCACCGCGCTGCGGCGCGGGCTCGACGCGGGCTCGCAGGCGCTGGAGGTGCTGCCGGGGATGCTGGGGGCCGACGGCCGCCGCGATCTGCTCCTGGTCTTCCAGACCAACGGCGAGATCCGGGCCACGGGCGGTCTGCCCGGCGCCGTCGCGGTGCTGCGCACCGACGACGGGCGGCTCTCCCTGGGCGACCAGGTGGCGGGCTCCAGCCTCGTCGGCTCGCCGGACCTGCCGGTCAGCCGCGCGGAGTCGGCGATCTTCGGACCCCAGCTGGGCCAGTACTTCCTCGACGCCGGCTTCACGCCGGACTTCCCGCGCGCGGCCGAGCTGATGTCCGCGCGCTGGGCCGCGCTGGGCCGCGAGCCGGTCGACGGCGTCGTGGCCATCGACGCCGTCACGACGGCGCGCCTGCTCGAGGCCACCGGCCCGATCGAGGTGCAGGGCGTGCGCCTGGACGCGCAGAACGCCGTCGACGAGCTGCTCGTCGGGGTCTACCGTCGCTTCCCGCAGGCCGGCGCCCAGGACGCCTTCTTCCAGGGAGTGACGCGGACGGTGTTCGACCGGGTCGCCGGCGGCGGCGCCGACCCGCGGAAGGTCGTCGAGGCCCTCGCCGGGGCGGCCCGCGACGGGCGGCTGCTCGTCGACAGCGACGACGCCGCCGAGCAGAAGGTGCTCGAGCGCACCGTCGTCGGCGGCGACCTGCGCCGCGGACCCGGGCGCGGGGACGTCGTCGTCGCCCTCAACGACGCGACGGGCGCCAAGATGTCCTCCTACCTGCGCACCACCGCGCGCATCGAGCCCCAGCGCTGCTCCGACGGCGCGCGGGACCTGCGCGGCACCATCCGCCTCACCTCGACCGCGCCGTCCGACGCGGGCACGGCCCTTCCGAGCTACGTCACCGGCGGTGGCGGCTTCGGGATCACGCCGGGGCACCAGGTCGTCCGCGTGCACCTCCTCGCGCCCCCCGGCCGGCCGCTCGCGCGGATCACGATCGACGGCTACGTCCGCGACGTCCCGGCCGTCGAGCTCGACGGCCGTGCGGTCGTGACGCTGTTCGTCGAGCTGAGGCCGGGGCAGACCACGAGCGTCGGCTGGACGCTGCCGGCAGGCTCCGGGGACACCCCGGTGCGCATGCGCCTGACCCCCGGCGTCGAGGGCCGTGCGCAGACGGCGGCGTACACGAGCGTCTGCTGACGGGAGCGCCCCGGTGGGCCGCCCCACATTCCCCGGATCCTCAGCGGCGCCGGGGCCGATCGACCAGAATCAGCATGCGGATCACCAGATCCGGCGACCCGAGGAGACCCCTGCATGCGACGTGCCCTGATCACCGGCATCACCGGCCAGGACGGCTCCTACCTCGCCGAGCTGCTGCTCGCGAAGGGGTACGAGGTGCACGGGCTCATCCGGCGCGCGTCGACCTTCAACACCGCGCGCATCGACCACCTCTACGTCGACCCGCACGACGCCGGCGCGCGGCTCTTCCTGCACTACGCCGACCTGGCCGACGGCTCGCGGCTGGCCTCGCTGATCGCCCAGATCCGGCCCGACGAGGTCTACAACCTGGCCGCCCAGTCGCACGTGCGGGTCTCCTTCGACGAGCCCGAGCACACCGCCGACGTCACCGGCACCGGCACCATCCGTCTGCTGGAGGCCGTGCGGCAGTCCGGCGTCGAGGTCCGCTTCTACCAGGCGTCCTCCTCCGAGCTCTACGGCGCGACGCCGCCGCCGCAGAGCGAGACCACGCCCTTCCACCCGCGCTCGCCCTACGCCGCGGCCAAGCTCTACAGCTACTGGATCACCAAGAACTACCGCGAGGCGTACGGGATGTTCGCGGTCAACGGCATCCTGTTCAACCACGAGTCCCCGCGCCGCGGCGAGACCTTCGTGACGCGCAAGATCACCCGGGCGGCCGCGGCGATCGCCGCCGGTCGCCAGGAGCATCTGTTCATGGGCAACCTCGACGCGGTGCGCGACTGGGGCTACGCCGCCGAGTACGTCGAGGGCATGTGGCGGATGCTGCAGGCGGACGAGCCCGACGACTTCGTGCTCGCCACCGGGATCGGCATCACGGTGCGGGAGTTCCTCGAGATCAGCTTCTCCCACGTCGGGCTGCGGTGGGAGGACCACGTCCGCTTCGACGAGCGGTACCTGCGGCCCACCGAGGTCGACGCGCTCATCGGCGACCCGACGCACGCCGGGGAGCGGCTGGGCTGGAAGGCCACCGTCGACGGCCGACGCCTGGCCGAGCTGATGGTGGAGGCCGACGTCGCCGCGCTGGAGCACCAGGGCCGACCGTGGATCGACGCCGTCCGGCTCCCGAGCTGGGGCACCGCGTGAGCGACCAGATCCACGCCCCCGGCCCCCTGGACCGCGAGGCGGTCTTCTTCGTCGCCGGCCGTCGAGGGCTCGTGGGCGGAGCGCTGTGGCGTCACCTCGAGGGCGCCGGCTTCGAGCGTCTGGTCGGGCCCACCTCGGCCGAGCTCGACCTGTGCGATCGCGACGCCGTCTTCGCCTTCTTCGCCGAGCAGCGTCCCCGCTACGTGGCGCTCGCGGCCGCGAAGGTCGGCGGGATCATGGCCAACAGCACGTACCCGATGGACTTCTGGTCCAACAACCTGCTCATCCAGGTCAACGTCCTCGACGCCGCCCTCGCCCACGGCGTGGAGCGGCTGCTCTTCCTCGGCTCCTCGTGCATCTACCCCAAGCTCGCGCCGCAGCCGCTGCGCGAGGAGTACCTGCTGACCGGGGCCCTCGAGCCCACGAACGACGCCTACGCCATCGCCAAGATCGCCGGCATCCTCGGCGTGCAGGCGGTGCGTCGTCAGCACGGCCTGCCGTGGATCTCGGCGATGCCGACGAACCTCTACGGGCCCGGCGACAACTTCTCGCCCACCCGCTCCCACGTGCTGCCCGCCCTCATCCGTCGCTACGACGAGGCCGCCCGCTCGGGCGCGGCGAGCGTGGAGAACTGGGGCACCGGCACGCCGCGGCGCGAGTTCATGCACGTCGACGACATGGCCGAGGCGTGCCTGTTCCTCCTCGAGCACTACGACGGCGCCGCCCAGGTCAACGTCGGCACGGGCAGCGACGTCACCATCCGCGAGATCGCCGACACCATCGGCGAGGTGGTCGGCTTCGACGGCGAGGTGCGCTGGGACGCCACGAAGCCCGACGGCACCCCGCAGAAGCTGATGGACGTCTCGATGATCAACGCCCTGGGGTGGAAGGCGCGCATCGACCTGCGCCAGGGGCTGGAGGACACCGTCGCCTGGTACCGCGAGCACCGCGACGACCTGCGCCGATGACGACGCGACCCGCGCGCGTGGTCGTGCTGGGCAACTATCCGCCCGACCGGCAGCAGAGCATGCGGCGCTTCGCCGACTGGCTGTGCGAGGCCCTGCGCGCCGAGGGGCTCGACGTCGTCGTCCGCACGCCGCCGGTCGTGGGGGGGGGGGGGGGGGGGGGGGGGGGGGGGGGGGGGGGGGGGGGGGGGGGG
>NZ_JBUZJI010000052.1:0-6959 GCF_055282735.1 Nocardioides sp. B129/18
GCCATCGCCGCCCGCGGCGTCGCCGAGGAGGCCGCCGCCCGCGCCGCCGCCGGCCGCGAGCGCGTCGAGACCGCCATCGCCCAGCACGCCGAGGCCGCCGAGCGGGCCGCCCGCTACCGCGCCGAGGCCGAGACCCGCGCCGCCGAGCTCGCCCTCGAGCTCGAGGAGCTGCGCCTGGACATGCTCCAGAGCCGCAGCAGCCGCATGCGCCGGCGCCGCGGGGAGGGTCGTCCCGCCGCCGAGGCGCCGGCCGCCCGGTCCACCGCGCCCGTGCCGAGCCCCGCGGCCGCTCCCACCCCGGCGCCGGTGATCGCGCCGGTCCTCGACGTCGCCCCGGCCGCGCCGGAGGCGCCCGCTCCCGTCGCGCCGATCCAGGCCACTCAGCCGGTGCAGCCCGTGCAGCCCGCTCAGCCCGTGGTCGCGACGCCGGTGGTCTCCCGCGACGCCGACCTGCCCGACGTCGTGGCCCCCACGATCGCCGCCGAGCTGCGCGCCAGCGCCGAGCGCGAGCCCCGTCGCTCCGAGCAGCTCTCGCCGACCGACCGGATGGCCGCCGCCCTCGACGCCCGGGCCGCGCGCAAGGAGGCCGCCTCCGCGCCCGTGCCCGGACCGGTCACGCGGGCGACCGCCAGCCCGACCGTCGCCCCCGCGGGTGCCGCCGACGGCGTCGTGACCTTCCGCCGGCCCTTCGACTGGCGTCCGCTGACGCTGGCCCTCGGGGTGCTCGTCGGCTTCGGCGTCTTCACGCTCTTCGCGGTCCAGGGCGACCTCGTCAGCGTCAAGGCCGCCGCCGCGCTCGGCGTCGCCGCGCTGTGCGCCGCGCTGTGGACCCGCGTCCGCGACGAGCAGGCGCGCATCTCCTTCGACGGCGACGTCCTCACCGTCATCACCGGCGCGACCCGGCGCACCTTCGACCTCGGCTCGGAGCACACCCGCGTGCAGGTGCACGGCGCCCCCGGCGAGCGCGGCTGGCGCGTGCACTTCCTGCGTCGCAGCCTGCCGGCCTTCGTGATCGACCCGCGCATGGTCGACCCGTACGACTTCAGCGAGGAGCTGCGGATCCGTCGTCCCGAGGTCTGATCCGCGGACCGGCCCTCAGGCCGGGTCGACGACCTGCTCGAGGGTCGCCAGCACCGTCTCCTTGCGAGGCGCGCCGGCGGCCCTCGTCCGCTCCACCCCGGCGCCGTCCAGGACGAGGGTGGTGGGGGTGCGCAGCACGTCGAGGGCGCGGACGAGCTCGAGGTGGGCCTCGGCGTCGACCTCCAGGTGCCGGACGCCGGGCACCAGCTCGGCGACCTCCGCGAGGGTGCGGCGGGTGGCGCGGCACGGCGCGCAGAACGCCGAGGAGAACTGCAGGAGCGTCGCCCGCTCGCCCAGGCCGTCGGCCTCCGCGGGCAGCGCCGCGACGACCTGGCTCCAGGCCGTGGGGGCGGCGGCCTCCGCCGTCGCGGCGTCGGCCGCGGTCGAGGCGCCTGCGACCCGGTGGGTGCCGCGGAAGCGGCCGTCGGTGAGGGCGCGGTAGAGACCGAACGCGAGCGCGAGGACGATCGCCACGGCGGCGATCACGAGGCCGGGGCTCACGGCGAGGACGGGCGGGATCACGTCGTCCCCAACCCTGGACCCGGGGCCGAGATTCCCCGCCGGACCACCTCAGCCCCCCGCGAACGGCGGCAGCAGCTCGACGCTCTGCCCGGGACGCACGACGACCGCGGCCGGGTCCTCGGTGCCGACCGGCTGGTCGTCGACGAGCGTGGAGCAGACCTCGAGCACCTGCGGCAGGCGCGATCCGGGGTGCGCGGCGACCGCGTGATCGAGCACGTCGCGCAGCGTCACGGCGTCCGAGACGGGCATCCGATCCTCCGCCACGCCCGCCGCAGCCTTGGCTGCGGCCCAGTAACGAATCCGAATGAATTGCGTCTCAAACCGGTTGGAACCTTCCAAAGTCACCGCCACGTTTCCTACTGTTCCATCCACAGCACCACCACCGGGGCCCAGCGTTGCGTTTCGGTACCCATCCCCACCCGGGAGGAGACCACCATGAGCACTCTCCTGCTGCTCACCAGCGCGCTGCAGCCCTCGGCCGAGGTGCTGCCCGGACTGGCCCTGCTGGGCCACCAGGTCCGCATCCTGCCCGCCGAGGGCTCGGCCCTCCTCGAGGCCCCCGACTCCGACCTCCTGCTGGTCGACGGTCGCCAGGACCTCGCCCACGCCCGCGACCTGTGCCGGCTGATCCGCACCACCGGCACCGACGTCCCCGTCCTGCTCATCGTCACCGAGGGCGGCCTGGCCGTCGTCAACCACGACTGGGGCATGGACGACGTCGTCCTCCACACCTGCGGCCCCGCCGAGCTGGAGGCCCGCATCAAGCTGGCCATCGGCCGCCTCACCGCCAAGCGCGAGGCCGCCGACCCCGAGGCCCACGTCATCCGCTCCGGCGAGGTCGTCGTCGACGACGCCACCTACACCGCCAAGATCGGCGGACGTTCGCTCGACCTCACGTTCAAGGAGTTCGAGCTCCTCAAGTTCCTCGCCCAGCACCCCGGCCGGGTCTTCACCCGCCAGCAGCTGCTCCAGGAGGTGTGGGGCTACGACTACTTCGGCGGCACCCGCACCGTCGACGTCCACGTGCGGCGCCTGCGCGCCAAGCTCGGCCCCGAGAACGAGACGCTCATCGGCACCGTCCGCAACGTCGGCTACCGCTTCGTGCTGCCGGCCAAGGACAAGGCCGCCGAGGCCGACGCCCGCCTCGCCGAGGCTCCGGCGCGTCAGGACGCGTGAGCCAGAAGTTCCCCGGCTGACCGGGGAATTCCTAGAAGGTCAGGGGAAGTTGGGGCCCAGTAGCCATGAGTTCCCCTGACCAATCCCGCCATCCGGACGATCCGGCCGCCCTCCTCGAGCCCCTCGCGGAGGCGGCCGAGCGCGTCGACGGCGTCGCGCCGCTCGACGAGGCCACCTGGCTGGCGGTGCGCCACCGTCCCGACGCCGTGCGCCTGGTGGGCGACGAGCGCGGCGTCGCCCTGGCCGTCGTCGACGACCTGACGCTGCTCGTCCACCCCGACCATCGCGGCGCCGGTCTGGGCGCCCGGCTGCTGCACGATCTGCGGGATCGGGTCTCCCCGGGGCCCACCCACGCGTGGTCCCACGCCGACCACCCCGCCGCCCGGGCCCTGGCGGCCCGGGAGGGCTGGAGCCCGGTGCGCGAGCTGTGGGTGATGCGGCGTCCCGACGTCGACCTCCCGCCGCTGACGATCCCCGACGGCGTCCGGGTGCGCGGCTACGAGCCGCGCGACGAGGAGGCGCTGCTCGCGGTCAACGCCGCCGCCTTCGCCCACCACCCCGAGCAGGGGACGATGGACGCCGCCTCCCTGGCCGAGCGGATGGCCGAGCCGTGGTTCGACCCTGCCGGACTCCTCATCGCCGAGGACGTCTCCGACGGGACCCTGCTCGGCTTCCACTGGACCAAGCGGCACTCCCCCACCCTCGGCGAGGTCTACGTCGTCGGCATCGCCCCGGCCGCGCAGGGCCGCGGACTGGGCGGCATCCTCACGAACGCGGGCCTCCACCACCTGCGCGACGGCGGTGCCCGCGAGGTGCTGCTCTACGTGGAGGCCGACAACGCGCCGGCCGTCGCGGTCTACCGCCGGCTGGGGTTCGAGCACGACCCTCGCGACACCCACGTGCACTACCGCCGCGACTGACGTCTCCGCTGCCGGACGGCGGAAGGGATGCCTGCCGGGGCATGCCGGTCTCCCCGGACATCCGGGGAGACCGCCCCCGCCGGGCGTGTCACGCAGGTTCTCGGGCGCGAACACCTGCGAGACACGTCACGCGGGGGTCAGTTCCCCGGTCAGCCGGGTCATTGGGCCCGAGCCGTCCGCGCGGGTGGGGACGACCGAGCGCCGACGCTCAGCGCAGCGGCCGCACGTGCAGGCCGACCTCCGGGTCGACGACGACCTCCTGGGCCGCCGGCATGCCGTCGACCGAGAGCACGGTCTCGACGGGCACGTTGCGCTTGACCAGCGCGAGGGCGATCGGGCCGAGCTCGTGGTGACGCGCGGAGCTGCCGACGACGCCGACCTGGCGCTCGCCGTCGAGCAGCGGCGTGCCGACGGCGGGGAGGCGGTTCTCGCTGCCGTCGAGGTGCAGCAGCGTGAGTCGACGCGGCGGACGGCCGAGGGTGTGCACGCGCGCGACGGTCTCCTGGCCGCGGTAGCAGCCCTTGTCGAGGTGGACGGCGGGGCCGATCCAGCCGACCTCGTTGGGGATCGTCCTCTCATCGGTGTCGAGGCCCAGGCGCGGCTCGCCGCGCTCGATGCGCAGCGCCTCGTAGGCCCACAGCCCGCAGGCGGGCTCGGCGGCACGGGCGTACTCGCGCAGCTGCGCGCGCGGCACCAGCTCGAAGCCGGCGGCCGGGCGCCAGGTGACGGCGAGATCGGCGGTGACGTCGGCGAGCTCGACGCGGCTCATGAACACCATGCGGTGCAGGAAGTCGAGCAGGGCCGCGCCCGCGCCGGGCTCGGTGTGGACGGTGAGCGCCTCGCCGTCGTCGACGCCGGTGAAGGCGTGCTCGACGCGGCCGTGGGGGTCGAGGATCAGCGCGGAGGTCCACTGCCCGGGCTGCAGCTTCAGCAGGTGCTGGGTGGTGAGCGCGTGCAGCCAGGTGAGGCGGTCGGGACCGGCGATGCGGACGACGTCGCGGTGGGAGAGGTCGACGAAGCCCTCGCCGGCCACGAGCGTGCGCTGCTCGGTGTTGAACGAGCCGTAGTGCGCCGCCACCGGCGCGTCGATGACGTCGCCGGCGACGGCGCCGGGGAGGTCGAGCAGCGGGCTGGGGGCGGCGGACATTCAGGACTCCTGAGGCTGGTCTGGCTCGTCGGCGTGCTCGCGGCAGGTGCCGAAGACGGTGAGGTGCGGGAGGTCGGCGACGAACCCGTGTCGCTCCAGGAGCGCGCGGGCGAACGCGTCGGCCTCGCCGGTGTCAACGGAGGTGACGCGCTGGCAATTCCGGCACACCAGGTGGAAGTGCTCGTGGTCGGTGACGGCATGGTAGGTCGGCGCGCGGTCGGCGAGGTGCGCGTGCCGGATCAGCCCGAGCTCCTCGAGCACCTCCAGCGTCCGGTAGACGGTGGAGAGGTTCACCGCCGACGACGTGGTGCGCACCTGCGCCAGCACCTCGTCCGGCGTCGCGTGGCCCAGCGTCTGCACGGCGTCGAGGATCAGCTCGCGCTGCGGCGTCAGGCGGTAGCCCGATCCGCGCAGTCGCTCGCGGAGCTCATCGCTGACCATCAGGGCTCACTGCCGCCGCAGCCGTGCCCACAGGTGCGGCTGCAGCTCCTGGCCCATCGCCTCCATGTCGTAGGCGTAGAGGAGGTCGCCCTCGACGTTGCCGTAGAGCCGGTGGCCCCCGGTGACCTCCTTGGCCGACTCGGTGAAGCCGACGCCGGCGGTGCGCAGCTCGAGCTTGCCGCCCTCGGCCTGGCCGTACCAGATCTCGGAGATGCCGCTGCTGTGGCTGAGGACGAGCTCGATGCGGCCCTCGGGCAGACAGCGCAGGAAGCCGGTCTCCTGCGCCGCGTCGCGCACCTTCTCGCCGTTCTCGTCGACGATCCACGAGCGCGACATGTAGTGCAGGAACGGGCGGCCGTCCTGCTGGAAGAGGATCTCCTGGCCGAACTGGAAGGCCTCGATCGTCGGGTAGTCGCCGTGGCCGTTGCCGGCCCAGGTGCCGAGGAGCCACGCCACCGGCGCGCACTGGGGATGCAGGTTGGTCGGGATCTCGAACGCCACGGCCCCACCCTAGTGCGGCGGCGGCCTCGCGGTCCCCCGCGCCTAGGGTGGTCGCCATGCCTCGTCCCCTCGTCGTCAAGGTCACCTGCGCGCAGGACGACCCCGAGCGCGCGAACCAGGCCGTCACCGTCGCGGCGGCCGCGGTCGCCTCCGGCGCGGAGGTCTCGCTGTGGCTCACCGGCGAGGCCGCGACGTGGGCCGTCGCCGGGCGCACGGTCGATCTCGGCCTGGCGCACGCGACCCCCGTCGAGGACCTCCTGGCCGCGGTGCTCGCCGCCGGCCGGGTCACCGTCTGCACCCAGTGCGCGACGCGACGCGGCATCACCCCCGACGACGTCCGCGAGGGCGTGCGGGTGGCCGGTGCGGCCGCCTTCGCCGAGGAGGTCCTCGCGCCGGACGTGCAGGCGCTCGTCTACTAGGCTCGTCCCCACGATGAGCCACCCCTCGAGCCCTCCGCCGCCCGACTCCTCCGGCCGCCGCTGGCGGCGTCGTCACGACGTCGCGCCCCCGGCGGCTCCCCCGAGCGAGCCGGAGCCGCTCGACGGGCCCGGGGTCGAGGACGCCGGCCCGTCGGTGGCCGACCTCGAGCGCCGGATGGCCGAGCACCTGGCCACCGCCGAGCACGCCGCGCAGCTGCGGGTGCTCGCCGAGCGCGCCGCGGCCGAGCAGGCCGCTGAGCGACTGGTCGCCGAGGAGTCCGCACGCGCCGCCGCCGAGGCCCGGGCCGAGGCCGACGCCGCCGCCGCCGAGCAGGCCCGCCAGGCCGCCGAGGCGATCGAGGCGCGTCGCCAGGCCGAGGAGGTGCTCGCGCGCCACCAGGCCGACCTCGCCGCCGCCGTCGAGGAGGCCGCCCGCCGCGCCCAGGAGCACCAGGCCGCCGTCGCGGCCGCCGCCGAGGCCGCGGCCCTGCGTCGCGCCGCCGAGGAGGTCGCGGCCCAGCAGACCGTCGAGCGCACCGCCACCGAGGAGCGCGCCAGCGCCCAGGCCGGCGCCGCCGCCGAGGCCCACGCCGCCCGTCAGGCCGCCGAGGCCGCCGCCCGCGCCCAGGAGGAGCGGGCCGAGGGGCTCCATCAGGCCCGTGCCGAGTCCGAGGCCGCGGCGCTGGAGGCCTCCCGCGCCGGCGAGGCTGCCCTGGCCGCCCGCCAGGAGGCCGAGGACGCCGCCCGCCGGGC
>NZ_JBUZJI010000053.1:0-5258 GCF_055282735.1 Nocardioides sp. B129/18
CCCGAGCGTGCGCTGCTCGCCAGCCCGCTGGGCCAGACGGCTGCTCGCGTCGCGCCGGTGACGCCGCCGGTCGCCGCGCCCGCCCCGGCCACGGAGTCCACGCCAGCGCCGGCCCCGGCGTCCGCCGAGCCCGCCGAGCCCGCGCAGCCCACCGCCACCACGCCGGCCGGCAGCGCGCTCACCCTCGTCGAGGTCCGCCGGCTCTGGCCCGACATCGTCGAGGTCACCAAGGCCCGCCGCCGGATGACCTGGATCCACCTCACCCAGAACGCCCAGGTCGTGGCCGTCGACGCCACCACGCTCACCCTCGGCTTCGCCAACGCCGGCGCCCGCGACTCCTTCGAGCGCGGCGGCAGCGTCGAGGTCGTGCGCCAGGCCGCCATCGACGTCGTCGGCGTCTCGTGGCGCATCGAGACGATCGTCGATCCCGGTGCGAGCCCGGACGGCCCGGTCGTCACGCGGGCCGCCACGGCGCCCGAGGCTCCGGCCGCTCCCGCAGCCCCGGCCGCCCCGCCGGCGCCGGCTCCGGAGTCAGCCCCCGATCAGGCGTCGCCGTCCGCCGCCGCTCCCTCCGCTCCGGCGGCCCCGTCCGCTCCGGCCGCGCCCCCGGCTCCCGAGCCCGAGGCCGCTGCGGCGCCGAGCCGTCCGCTCACCGACGCTCGGCCGCCCGCCTGGCTCGACGAGGAGCCCGACGACGACGGCGCCCCGCCGCCGCCGGACCCGAGCCAGCGCGGTGGATCCTCCGCGCTCGCGGCGGCCCGCGACGCGATCCAGGCCACCCGACCCTCCGGCGGGCCTGCGCCCGGCGCCACCCGCGCCGAGGACCTCCGCGCCGCCGACGCCGAGGCCCATCCCGACGACCCCGACGCCGACTCCGAGGAGCTCGGCGGGGCGGCGCTGCTCGAGCGCGAGCTCGGCGCCCGCATGATCGAGGAGATCCGGCACCAGTGAGCCGGCGTCCCCGCCCTCCGTACGCTGGCCCCCGAGCCGTCCGATCCGATCCGCACCCCGAGGTGACCCCATGACGCAGAACCCCTTCGACGCCCTCGGTGGCGGCGGACTCGACCTCGGCGGCCTGCTCCAGCAGGCGCAGGCCATGCAGGAGCAGCTCGTCGCCGCGCAGGAGCGGCTCGCCGACTCCACCGTCACCGGCCACGCCGGCGGCGAGGCCGTCGCCGTCACCGTCAACGGCGTCGGCGAGCTCCAGGGCGTCACCATCGCCCCCGGCTCCTTCGACGCCGCCGACGCCGAGTCCCTCGCCGAGCTCGGCGACCTCGTCGTCGCCGCCTACCGCGACGCCAAGGCCCAGGCCGACGCGCTGGCCTCCGACGCCCTCGGCCCGCTGGCCGGCGGTGGTCTGGGCGACCTCGGTCTGGGTGGGCCCGGCGGCGGGCCGGCGCTGCCCGGCGCCGGCAAGCTCGGCTTCTAGGCGCCCGCGTTGTACGAGGGCGTCGTCCAGGACCTCATCGACGAGCTCGGCCGCCTCCCCGGCGTCGGGCCCAAGAGCGCGCAGCGCATCGCCTTCCACCTGCTGCAGGCCGACCCGGCCGACGTCAAGCGCCTCTCCGACGTGCTCGTCGAGGTCAAGCAGCGGGTGCGGTTCTGCACGATCTGCTTCAACGTCTCCGAGGACGACCAGTGCCGCATCTGCCGCGACCCGCGGCGCGACCCCACGGTGCTGTGCGTCGTGGAGGAGTACAAGGACGTCGTGGCCATCGAGCGCACCCGCGAGTACCGCGGTCGCTACCACGTGCTCGGCGGGGCGATCAGCCCGATCGACGGCATCGGCCCCGACCAGCTCCACATCCGCGAGCTGATGCCGCGCCTGGCCGACGGCACCGTCACCGAGGTCATCCTCGCCACCGACCCCAACCTCGAGGGTGAGGCCACGGCCACCTTCCTGACCCGCATGCTGAGGTCGATGGAGATCACCGTCAGCCGTCTGGCCAGCGGGCTGCCGGTCGGCGGTGACCTCGAGTACGCCGACGAGGTCACCCTCGGGCGTGCCTTCGCCGGACGCAGGAGCGCAGAATGAGCGGCATGACCACCTCCGAGGGCGAGCTCGTCCCCGATCTCGACGCCGAGACCGAGGACTTCGCCCAGCAGATCGCCGACCAGGTCGAGAGCTTCCTGCTGGCGCTGCGCGCCATCAGCCAGGAGGCCGACGCAGGTCGCGGCATCTCCCTGCTCCTGCTCGAGATCAGCCAGGTGCTGCTCGCCGGCGCCCGCCTGGGCGCCCAGCGCGACTTCACCCCCGACGCCCGCTACCAGCCCGACGTCGGCCCCGAGCCCGACCTCGACGCCATGCGGCTGCGGCTGGCGCGCATCCTGGGCCCGGTCGACGCCTACAGCTTCGTCTTCGACCCCTACCTGCCCGAGGTGGTCGAGAGCCTGCTCTCCGACGACCTCGTCAGCATCGCCACCGACCTCGAGAACGGCCTGCGGCACTACCGCCGCGGCGACGTCGACGAGGCGCTGTGGTGGTGGCAGTTCTCCTACGTCTCCTCGTGGGGCAACCTCGCGGGCGCCGCGCTCAACGCGCTGATCTCGATCGTCAGCCACGACCGGCTCGACACCGACGTCGAGCTCGACGCCGAGCAGGTCGCGGTCGCCGACGAGGTCCTCGGCCGCTGAGCCCGAGCGCCTGAGATGGCGCCGGGGCGGGCCGGGGCGCACCGATAGACTCGGCGTCGTCATCGCGGCGCCCGAGCAGGGCCCGCTCGCCCGTCACGATCGCAAGGGTTCACTCGTGGGCATCGTTGTGCAGAAGTACGGCGGCTCGTCGCTGTCCGACGCCGCCGCCATCAAGCGCGTCGCGCGGCGCATCGTCCAGGCCAAGAAGGCCGGCAACGACGTCGTCGTGGTGGTCTCGGCGATGGGCGACGCCACCGACGACCTCATCGACCTCGCCGAGCAGGTGAGCCCGCGCCCGCCGGCGCGCGAGATGGACATGCTGCTCACCGCCGGCGAGCGGATCTCGATGGCGGTGGTCTCGATGGCCATCAACGACCTCGGCTTCTCCGCGCGCTCCTTCACCGGCTCGCAGGCCGGCGTCATCACCGACGCCGTGCACGGCCGGGCGAAGATCATCGACGTCACGCCGGGCCGCATCGTCGAGGCGCTCGGCAACGGCCACATCGTCATCGTGGCCGGCTTCCAGGGCGTCTCCGGCGACACCAAGGAGATCACCACCCTGGGCCGCGGCGGCTCCGACACCACGGCCGTGGCGCTGGCCGCGGCACTGGGTGCCGACGTCTGCGAGATCTACACCGACGTCGACGGCGTGTTCTCCGCCGACCCGCGCATCGTCAAGGCCGCGCGCAAGCTCGACCGCGTCTCCTACGAGGAGATGCTCGAGATGGCGGCCTCGGGCGCGAAGATCCTGCACCTGCGGTGCGTCGAGTACGCCCGCCGCTACGACATCCCGATCCACGTGCGCAGCTCGTTCAGCCAGCTGGAGGGCACCTGGGTCGTCGACCCCGCCACCCCGACCGAGGAGGACCCCATGGAGAGCGCGATCATCAGCGGCGTCGCCCACGACCGCTCGGAGGCCAAGATCACCGTCGTCGGCGTGCCCGACAAGGTCGGCGAGGCCGCGCGCATCTTCGAGACCCTGGCGAACGTCGAGGTCAACATCGACATGGTCGTGCAGAACATCTCCGCGACCAGCACCGGCCTCACCGACATCTCCTTCACCCTGCCGCGCAGCGACGGCCAGGTCGCGATGGGCGCGCTGGCCAAGCTCGAGGCCGAGATCGGCTACGAGAAGCTCATCTACGACGAGCAGGTCGGCAAGATCTCCCTCATCGGCGCCGGCATGCGCTCCCACCCGGGCATCACCGCGAAGTTCTTCGCCGCCCTGGCCTCGGCGGGCGTGAACATCCAGATGATCTCCACCTCCGAGATCCGCATCTCGGTGATCGTCGGCGAGGAGCAGGTCGACCAGGCCGTCCAGGCCGCGCACACCGCGTTCGACCTCGACGCCGCCGAGGTCGAGGCGGTCGTCTACGGCGGGACGGGTCGCTGACATGGGCGTCACCATCGGCATCGTCGGCGCCACCGGACAGCACACCCCACTGACTTCTGCTCTCCTCCCGCTGCGCTCCTTCCGAGCACAACTCAGCGGGGACCCCGAAGGGATTCGTTGATGGTCAACATCGGCATCGTCGGCGCCACCGGGCAGGTGGGCGTCGCCATGCGGCAGATCCTCGAGGAGCGGAGCTTCCCCGCCGACGAGATCCGCTTCTTCGCCTCGGCCCGCTCGGCCGGCACGGTCCTGCGCTACGCCGGCCGCGACGTCGTCGTCGAGGACGCCTCCACGGCCGACCCCACGGGCCTCGACATCGCCCTGTTCTCCGCCGGCGCCACCACCTCGCGCGCGCTCGTCCCGGTCTTCGCCGCGGCCGGCGTCGTGGTGGTCGACAACTCCTCGGCCTTCCGCAAGGACCCCGACATCCCGCTGGTGGTCTCGGAGGTGAACCCCGGCGACATCGAGCTGGCGTTCTCCGGCGAGAAGCAGAACATCATCGCGAACCCGAACTGCACCACGATGGCCGCGATGCCCGTCCTCAAGCCGCTGCACGAGGAGGCCGGCCTCGTCCGGCTGATCGCCTCGACCTACCAGGCCGTCTCCGGCTCGGGCGTCGCCGGCGTCAGCGAGCTGGCCACCCAGGTCGCCGCGGTCGGCGACAAGGCCTCCGAGCTCGCCTACGACGGCGAGGCCGTCGCGTTCCCCGAGCCGGGCGTCTACCAGCGCTCGATCGCCTACAACGTGCTGCCGCTGGCCGGCAACCTCGTCGACGACGGCTCGGAGGAGACCGACGAGGAGCAGAAGCTGCGCAACGAGTCGCGCAAGATCCTCGGCCTGCCCGACCTGAAGGTCTCGGGCATCTGCGTGCGGGTCCCGGTCTTCACCGGCCACTCGCTGGCGATCAACGCCGAGTTCTCCTCCTCGCTCACCGTGGCCCGGGCCAAGGAGCTGCTCGCGAACGCCCCCGGCGTCGAGCTCTCCGAGATCCCCACGCCGCTGCAGGCCGCGGGCAAGGACCCGTCCTACGTCGGCCGGATCCGCCAGGACCCTGGCGTCGACGGCGACCGCGGGCTCGCGCTGTTCATCAGCAACGACAACCTCCGCAAGGGCGCTGCGCTCAACACGGTGCAGATCGCCGAGCTGCTCGCCGCGCGCTGAGCACGTCTCCCGGGGCCGATCAGGTCAGGGAGAACTGGACGTTGTCAGGGGAAGCTTCCCCTGACAACGT
>NZ_JBUZJI010000054.1:0-5250 GCF_055282735.1 Nocardioides sp. B129/18
GTGGGGCGGGTGTGGTGCTGTCGTGTGTGTGGTGTGGACGCGAGCAGCACTTGTCATGCTGGCTTATCTTGTATGGATTTTGTTGAGGGCTTGTGAGACAAGCCCTCGGCCTATTAGTACCGGTCGGCTGGGCATCACTGCTGTACACCTCCGGCCTATCAACCCAGTCGTCTACTGGGGGCCTTACCCCATAACGGGTGGGAAACCTCATCTTGAAACGTGCTTCCCGCTTAGATGCGTTCAGCGGTTATCACTTCCGAACGTAGCTAACCAGCCGTGCTCTTGGCAGAACAACTGGCACACCAGAGGTTCGTCCATCCCGGTCCTCTCGTACTAGGGACAGCCTTTCTCAAGTTTCCTACGCGCGCGGCGGATAGGGACCGAACTGTCTCACGACGTTCTAAACCCAGCTCGCGTGCCGCTTTAATGGGCGAACAGCCCAACCCTTGGGACCTACTCCAGCCCCAGGATGCGACGAGCCGACATCGAGGTGCCAAACCATCCCGTCGATATGGACTCTTGGGGAAGATCAGCCTGTTATCCCCGGGGTACCTTTTATCCGTTGAGCGACCACGCTTCCACATGCCGTGGCCGGATCACTAGTTCCGACTTTCGTCCCTGCTCGACATGTCTGTCTCACAGTCAAGCTCCCTTGTGCACTTACACTCGCCACCTGATTGCCAACCAGGCTGAGGGAACCTTTGAGCGCCTCCGTTACATTTTAGGAGGCAACCGCCCCAGTTAAACTACCCATCAGGCACTGTCCCTGATCCAGATCATGGACCTAGGTTAGACATCTAGTACGACCAGAGTGGTATTTCAACGTTGACTCCACAACCACTGGCGTGGCTGCTTCACAGTCTCCCACCTATCCTACACAAGCCGAACCAAACACCAATACCAAACTATAGTAAAGGTCCCGGGGTCTTTCCGTCCTGCCGCGCGTAACGAGCATCTTTACTCGTACTGCAATTTCGCCGAGTCCACGGTTGAGACAGCGCCCAAGTCGTTACTCCATTCGTGCAGGTCGGAACTTACCCGACAAGGAATTTCGCTACCTTAGGATGGTTATAGTTACCACCGCCGTTTACTGGGGCTTAAATTCTCCGCTTCGGCTTGCGCCTAACAGGTCCTCTTAACCTTCCAGCACCGGGCAGGAGTCAGTCCGTATACATCGTCTTACAACTTCGCACGGACCTGTGTTTTTAGTAAACAGTCGCTTGGGCCTGGTCTCTGCGGCCATCACCGCTTCCCCACGTAAAGTGGTTCACGGATCCGGCCCCCCTTCTCCCGAAGTTACGGGGGCATTTTGCCGAGTTCCTTAACCATGGTTCACTCGATCGCCTTGGTATTCTCTACCTGATCACCTGAGTCGGTTTGGGGTACGGGCGGCGCATAGCTCGCTAGAGGTTTTTCTCGACAGCATAGGATCATCCACTTCCCCATACGGGTCCCCATCACATCTCAAGCTCGACATCAAAGTCAGCTCTCCGGATTTGCCTAGAGAGCGCCCTACATGCTTAGCCGTACACAACCATCGGTACGGTTGGACTACCTTCCTGCGTCACCCCATCGCTTGACTACTACCAGCTCGGGTCCCACGCTACGCCCACACGTCTCGCCCCGAAGGGTCCGATCACGTGGGTTTCGGATGGTTAGCATCACCAGGTTCGTCATGGGCGCTATTTTGCCGGTACGGGAATATCAACCCGTTGTCCATCGACTACGCCTGTCGGCCTCGCCTTAGGTCCCGACTTACCCAGGGCAGATTAGCTTGACCCTGGAACCCTTGATCATTCGGCGGACATGTTTCTCACATGTCATTCGCTACTCATGCCTGCATTCTCACTCGTGTCGCGTCCACCACTGGATCACTCCGCAGCTTCACTCGCGACACGACGCTCCCCTACCCATCCACGCACCTGAACCAACCCACAAGGGGCGGCTTAGCTTCATGCGTGAATGCCATAGCTTCGGCGGATGACTTGAGCCCCGCTACATTGTCGGCGCGGAATCACTTGACCAGTGAGCTATTACGCACTCTTTCAAGGGTGGCTGCTTCCAAGCCAACCTCCTGGTTGTCACTGCGACTCCACATCCTTTTCCACTTAGTCACCGCTTAGGGGCCTTAGCTGATGGTCTGGGCTGTTTCCCTCTCGACTACGGAGCTTATCCCCCGCAGTCTCACTGCTGCGCTCTCACTTACCGGCATTCGGAGTTTGGCTAACGTCAGTAACCTTGTGGGGCCCATCGGCTATCCAGTGCTCTACCTCCGGCAAGAAACACACAACGCTGCACCTAAATGCATTTCGGGGAGAACCAGCTATCACGAAGTTTGATTGGCCTTTCACCCCTATCCACAGGTCATCCCCTCAGTTTTCAACCTAAGTGGGTTCGGTCCTCCACGCGGTCTTACCCGCGCTTCAACCTGCCCATGGATAGATCACTTCGCTTCGGGTCTTGAGCGTGCTACTAAAGCGCCCTATTCAGACTCGCTTTCGCTACGGCTACCCCACACGGGTTAACCTCGCAACACACCGCAAACTCGCAGGCTCATTCTTCAAAAGGCACGCCGTCACCTTCTTAGGGGCTCCGACGGATTGTAGGCACACGGTTTCAGGTACTATTTCACTCCCCGCCAGGGGTACTTTTCACCTTTCCCTCACGGTACTGGTCCGCTATCGGTCATCAAGGAGTATTTAGGCTTAACGGGTGGTCCCGCCAGATTCACACGGAATTTCAGGGGTTCCGTGTTACTTGGGAAGCAGCGACACAGGTCCAGAATTACGTCTACGGGGCTATCACCCTCTACGGCCCCACTTTCCAATGGGCTTCGACTTCACCTGAACTTTCTTACTGTGTGAGCCACCGGCAGATGACTCCTCACGCTCCCACAACCCCACACGCGCAACCCCTGCCGGGTATCACACGCGCATGGTTTAGCCTGTTCCGCTTTCGCTCGCCACTACTCACGGAATCACTGTTGTTTTCTCTTCCTACGGGTACTGAGATGTTTCACTTCCCCGCGTTCCCCCCACACGCCCTATATATTCAGGCGCGGGTAACTGGACATGACTCCAGCTGGGTTCCCCCATTCGGACATCCCCGGATCAACGCTCGGTTGCCAACTCCCCAGGGCTTTTCGCAGGCTCCAACGTCCTTCATCGGCTCTTGATGCCAAGGCATCCACCATGTGCCCTTCGTAGCTTGTCGCACAAACACTCAACAAAAACCACAAAGAAACCAAAACAATTACAAGTACATTAGACGACCCACACACACATATGCGGATCATCTAGATGCTCGCGTCCACTATCCACTTCACAAACAACACACCCACCAACCCCTCACCACCACAGACACGCAGTGACTCGACGAAGGAGGCAACCAAGACACACACCCCACACCCACCCCACGCCGGCAGACCCCCCACTGAAGGAGAACCCACCCACCCAGGGCACATGCGGCGCCTGATATCTCAGACACCCAACAGCGTGCTGGACACAACCCCACCCTCATCCACTGCCCGTTCCACACCCACCAGCGCACCCAAGGGCACACCAGCACGGCCGTACTAGACACAGCAGACAAGCAGCGCAGCTGCTCTCATCGACGATTCCACTTTCGAACATCACCACAATGCCACCAGACACTCGCTGATGGTCACGGATGCATGCTCCTTAGAAAGGAGGTGATCCAGCCGCACCTTCCGGTACGGCTACCTTGTTACGACTTCGTCCCAATCGCCAGCCCCACCTTCGACGGCTCCTCCCACAAGGGTTAGGCCACCGGCTTCGGGTGTTGCCGACTTTCGTGACGTGACGGGCGGTGTGTACAAGGCCCGGGAACGTATTCACCGCAGCGTTGCTGATCTGCGATTACTAGCGACTCCGACTTCATGGGGTCGAGTTGCAGACCCCAATCCGAACTGAGACCGGCTTTTTGGGATTCGCTCCCCCTCACGGGATCGCAGCCCTTTGTACCGGCCATTGTAGCATGCGTGAAGCCCTGGACATAAGGGGCATGATGACTTGACGTCGTCCCCACCTTCCTCCGAGTTGACCCCGGCAGTCTCCTATGAGTCCCCACCATTACGTGCTGGCAACATAGGACAAGGGTTGCGCTCGTTGCGGGACTTAACCCAACATCTCACGACACGAGCTGACGACAGCCATGCACCACCTGTACACCAGCCAAAAGGCCACCACATCTCTGCAGTGTTCCGGTGTATGTCAAACCCAGGTAAGGTTCTTCGCGTTGCATCGAATTAATCCGCATGCTCCGCCGCTTGTGCGGGCCCCCGTCAATTCCTTTGAGTTTTAGCCTTGCGGCCGTACTCCCCAGGCGGGGCGCTTAATGCGTTAGCTACGGCACGGAACCCATGGAATAGGTCCCACACCTAGCGCCCAACGTTTACGGTGTGGACTACCAGGGTATCTAATCCTGTTCGCTCCCCACACTTTCGCTCCTCAGCGTCAGGATATTCCCAGAGAACCGCCTTCGCCACCGGTGTTCCTCCTGATATCTGCGCATTTCACCGCTACACCAGGAATTCCGTTCTCCCCTGAATACCTCTAGTCTGCCCGTATCGGAAGCAGGCACCGAGTTAAGCCCGGTGTTTTCACTCCCGACGCGACAAACCGCCTACGAGCCCTTTACGCCCAATAATTCCGGACAACGCTCGCACCCTACGTATTACCGCGGCTGCTGGCACGTAGTTGGCCGGTGCTTCTTCTGTACCTACCGTCACTTTCGCTTCGTCGGTACTGAAAGAGGTTTACAACCCGAAGGCCGTCATCCCTCACGCGGCGTTGCTGGATCAGGCTTCCGCCCATTGTCCAATATTCCCCACTGCTGCCTCCCGTAGGAGTCTGGGCCGTGTCTCAGTCCCAGTGTGGCCGGTCACCCTCTCAGGCCGGCTACCCGTCGAAGCCTTGGTAGGCCATTACCCCACCAACAAGCTGATAGGCCGCGAGCACATCCCCCACCGAAAAAACTTTCCACCACCATCACATGCGTGAAGTGGTCATATCCGGTATTAGCCACCGTTTCCGGCAGTTATCCCAGAGTGAGGGGCAGATTACTCACGTGTTACTCACCCGTTCGCCGCTCGAGTACCCCCGAAAGGGCCTTTCCGCTCGACTTGCATGTGTTAAGCACGCCGCCAGCGTTCGTCCTGAGCCAGGATCAAACTCTCCGTTGAAAAACAACACCACAACCACACCCCCAAAGAGGCACAGCCATGGAAAA
>NZ_JBUZJI010000055.1:0-3669 GCF_055282735.1 Nocardioides sp. B129/18
ATGAGAGAGATCCTTCCAACGAATCAACTCTCCGGACATCCCGGGGCGGTTCAGTGGGTGCGACCAGCGGGCTGGGGTTCCAGATCGTGGCGCGGCCCACCGCGTCGTAGGTCAGGGTGCCGGGGTCGGGCAGTGCCTTGACGGCGAGCTGCTGGGTGGAGCCGGTGCCGGCCTGGGTGGCACTGTCCGGTGCGTGGGGATGCCCGCTGCCCGCGGGAGGGTAGGTGAAGTTGGTGGCCATCGTGGCCGGGCCGGTGCCGGCGGCGGTGCTGGTGCCGGTGATGGCACTGGTGGTGGTGACGGACTTGAGCCGGGTCTGGGCGTAGGTGTAGTCCAGGGCGTAGGTCTCGCCGGTCACGTTCTTGACGGACGCGGCTTCGACGGCGTTGGGCTGGGCGCAGCTGGTGGTGGGGTTGTTGGTGGTGGGGTCGAGGGCGGCCTTGGCGGTGTCGGCGGAGGTGAGGCGGCTGATGCCGTCGTAGGCGTAGCACCAGGCGCCGTAGCTGGCGGGGGTGGCGGCTGCGTCTTGGCGGCGTCCGGCGATCTGGGTGGGGTTGCCCTGGGCGTCGTAGGTGTAGGCGTACTTCAGCTGGTCGTAGGTGGCGGACCCGTTGAGCGCCTTGGCGGCGAGAGTGTCGAGCTGTCCGTCGGGGGTCCAGGTGTAGGCCCGCTGCATCTGCACGGGGTCGGTGGCCCCGGGCGCGGTGGTCGAGGTCACGCTCAGGGGCCGGTTGAGGGCGTCGTAGGTCGCGGTGGCGATCGCCCGGGGGCCGCCGGCCATCGGGGTGGTGATGTCGGTGAGGATGCCGTTGCTGGAGTAGGTGTTGGTGGTGGTGAGCTCGGCCAGGCCGGGGACGGCCGGGTAGGTCGTGGACGTGGTCTCGCTGAGCTCGTTGTAGGTGTGCCGGGTGGTCTTCGCGATCGTCCCGGCCAGCGGCCCGGTGGTGGTGCTGGCGCTCTCGCCGGTGAGCTTCGCGGGGTAGTTGTCGGTGGTGGCCAGTGGGTTGCCGCGGACGTCGTAGGAGTCGATGGTGCTGGTGAAGTCACCCAGGGCCGTGTGGCTGGTGTTCCGGGTGGGCCGGCCGAGGCTGTTGGGCACGGTGGCGTCGTCGTAGGCCCATTCGGCCAGCGGGTACGCGGTGTCGGTCCCGGCGTTGGTGGTGGCGGTGGTGATCTGGGTGCGGGCGACGGGGCGGTCGAGGGCGTCGTAGCTGGTGGTGATGACGCCGCCGGCGGTGCCGGGGGTGACGTCGTTGGGCATGGCGTCGTCGACCGAGGTGGTGTTGCCGCGGGCGTCGTAGGTGTAGCGGGTGGTGCCGGTGTCGGGGTCGGTGGCGGAGGTCCTGCGGCCGAGCAGGTCGTAGTCGTAGTCGTAGGTCAGCAGCGCGTCGGTGTGGCTGGTGGTGCTGGGGGTCTTGATGGTGTCGAGCTGGCCGGTGGGGGTGTAGGTGTAGGCGGCGTATCCGTCGTCGAGGGTGGTGCTGGGTGAGGTGCCGTTGGCGTACTGGTTGACGGTGGCGACCTGAAGGCGCAGGTTGTAGGTGCTCTTCGTGGTCGCGACCGGGGCGCCGGCGGGGTCGAGCACGGAGACGGTGTCGCTGCGGGCGCCGTAGGTGTTGGTGGTGGCGCGGATCAGGGCGCCGTTGGACTTGTCGTTGACCCGGGTCGGGCGGGTCAGCTCGTCGTAGCTGGTGGTGGCATAGGTCCCGATCGCGGCGGTCGTGGTCGGGATGACCGCTGTGCTGCTCGAGACGATCGGGAAGCCGGGGCTGGCGAACCAGACCTGGCCGCGTTCGTCGTAGGCGTTCAGGGTCGCGATCCGGGTTGTCGCGTCCGGTTGGCTTGCATCGGAGAGGGTGTTGCGGGTGGTGGTCTGGAACGGGCGGCCCCAGCCGTCGTAGAAGGCCAGGGTCCGGTCGTAGGTGGTGCCTTCGCGCAGGACCTCGGTGGTGACGCGTCCAGCCGCGGAGGCGGTATCGGTGTAGGTGTACTTCGTCGAGGGGTCCTGCCCGGCGGACTGGCTGCGTCCGGGCAGCCAGAGGTTCACCGGGCGGCCGAGGTTGTCGCGTTCGATGCTGGTCAGGCGGCCGTTGGCGTCGCGGGCGGAGGTGACCTGGCCGCGGGTCCGCGAGAGGGTCTGGGTGGTGGTGAACCCGGCGGTGCCCGTGTCCGGGGCGGGGGTCTTGGTCTCCACCGAGGTCAAGAACCCGTTGGTCTCACTGGTCGTGGCGTCTGAGCCGTTGTAGTAGGTCCGGGCGTAGGGGGCGGAGTTCACGGCACCGGTCGGGCCACCGCTGGTGGGGATGCGGGCGGTGATGGGGCGCCCGTAGGCGTCCCACTTGGTCAGCGTCGTGATGGTCGGCGACGCCGGGTTGCCGGTGGACACGGTGGTGTAGTTCGGGTCGCCGTCGGTGGGTGCGGCGCCGCCGGCCTGGTCGCCGTCGTAGTAGTAGGCGGTGCGGTTGAGGAGCGTGGCACTGGTCTGGCTGCTGGACTGGCAGCCGGACTGGCGGGTCTCGACCAGGCGCGGGACCCGCAGCGCGGTGGTGGCGCTGGTCAGGTAGTACATGCAGGCGACGACGTCGTCGCTGCCATCGGAGGAGGTGCCGGCATCGTCGGTGCTGGTGCGGACCGCGCCGAGCATCTTCCCGTGGTGGTTCCCGCCGCCGGGGTCGACGGTGACGGTGGTGTTCTGCTCATCGCCACCGGCGCGGGCCAGGACCGACTGGGTCGACTGGTAGGTGTAGTAGGCGTCCGGGGTCAGGTTGGAGTCGGCGGTCTTGTAGCTGGAGTACTCGTAGGCGGTGCGGGCCAGCGGCTGGTCATCGTTGTCGCGTTCCACGCTCTGCGCGAGGCGGCCGTTGCGCCACTCCGCGTCGAGGTAGGTGCCCTTGATGGTGGTCACCGACTCCGAGCGGAAGGTGTTGTCGGTGTAGTTGAGCTTGGTGTTGTCCAGGCCGCGGAACACGATCGCGTCGTGGCGGGCCACGTCGACCAGCGGGCTGTCGACGACCTGGTCGGCGCCGACCCGGCGGGTGTGGGTGACCATCTCCTCATAGCCGCGCCAGTCATCCCAGGTCTCGGCCTTGTTGTCGGTCAGCAGGCTGCTGCGGTACCGCCATCCCGGGGCGCCGAGGTACTCGTAGTCATAGACCCGCAGCCGGCCGGGACTGATCGGGGCATCGGTGGGCGCCTGCCCGGCGCGGTAGCCGGTGGCGTCATCACCGAGCGCGACCCGGGTCACGACGTACTTGTGCCACCAGCCCCACTTCTGGGTCTGGGGCAGCAGCCGCGGGTAGCACTCGCGGGCGCCGCTGATCGACTGGTAGCGGGCCAGGCCGTCGACGGTGGTCGAGGTGCAGGCACGCCCCGTGGCGTGGCCGTAGGTGACGTCGATGCGACCGCCGGTCTCGTTGCGCACCGAGTCGATCCGCAGCCGCTCGAACGTGCTGGTGCCCGGGGCGGGGTCGACGCGGTTGCGCAGCCACACCCCGTTGAACCCGACGCTGGGCAGGGTGACCGCGGCGCTGGCGCCGGCGTAGGTGCTGTCGGGGTCCAGGCCGGTGTGCTGGATCTTGGAGAGCCACAACGACTGGCCGCTGGGGTTGTTCGGGTGGGACTGCTGCACGATCAGGTGACAGGTTGGGTTAGGCCGCCTGGGTGGCGGTT
>NZ_JBUZJI010000056.1:0-3460 GCF_055282735.1 Nocardioides sp. B129/18
CATGAGAGAGATCCTTCCAACGAATCAACTCTCCGGACATCCCGGGGCGGTTCAGACCGCTGCAAGAAGTCTTAACTTTCTCATGCTTGACCCTAAGCCTCAGAACTTCGACAGCACCAGCGTTCGATCGATGAACTTTTCCGATGCTCCTCGACGGGCGAGCCGGATCTCCTGGAACTGCGGGGCTCACTCAGCGCTACGGGTCGTGCGCGGATCCGGACGCGTCCTCCGCGGCGTAGCCCTCGGCTGTCTCGAAGAACCGCGCTTCTGATTCCACCACTCAGTCGCGCAGGCGTGGCGGATCCGACTCGCAGTAGCGGGCCGGTCCGTTCTGTCGGCGCAGGTGTCTACGTTGTCGCCGGTGAACTGGGACCAGTGGGCAACGGCCCTCATAGGCCTGATGGGCGCCGTGATCGGGTCGGCTGCAGCCTTGCGAGCTCAACGAGTTCAACTAGGCGAGACAAGGCGATCCGACTCTGAACGCGAACAGAGGGATGCGGTCGCGGAAGTCATCGTACGTGCCGCTAATCTTGACCTTCGAGCGCACGAGATGACTCTGCTGGCGACCAACGCCGGCTCGTTCACCGGAAGCGCTTCGAGGATTCTCGGCATCATCCGGCCGCTCGACTATGCAGACATCTTTGACAAACTTAATGTCGAGGTGACGGCATTGCACAGGGCAGCCGCGCGCGTCTGGCTTTCTGCCGACGGAAATACGGTGCGGCTCACCAACGCTGTCGCCATGGCGTCCACCTCTGTCATAGAGGCACATACAGTAAGCAAAGATCCGTGGCTGATTCATATGATTAAGGTCGCGCTCTTCGGACGCGCTCCTCGCGACGCTGCTACTGTCCGAGACGCGCGCGAGGCCCTCGCTTGCGCACGCCGAGAACTAGTCGAGCACGCGCGCCAGTGGCTGGATCTTGAGGAGCTTGATCCATTCGAGCTTCCGGCCTCTCAGAGTGACGAAGCCCGCGCGACGGTCGCATCGGCAGCTCGCCGCGACTAGTTCGCCCTTCAGCCGGACCAGATGATCGTGCCCAGGGCCGCGCAGAACGTCCCGACGGCGATCGACAAGACGGTGATAACCGTGGTGAAGGTCGGAAGGCGGGGCGCCGGTGGCTGTGTGACGTCCAGGCGCCTCCGTTGCGCGAGTATGTCGAAGGCAGTCGGCGCACCTCTGATCGCGTCATCAAGATCGAGGCAGTCGCGCCGCATGGCGTCCTCCAGCGCGATCCCGATCCCGTAGGTCGCCCGCATGATGGCTGCATGGCGCTCATTCACAAGCGCGACTGCAACCGCAATTGCACCACCGAGGAGAGCAGGCGCGGCCGCGACGAACCCACGGACGCTCGGCGTCAGCGCGGCAGAGATCGCGGCAAGGGTGGAGGCGGCCCCGAGCCCAAGGGTGAGAAGTTTGTGCCTCCATTCAAAGAAGATGTTCGCTACCTCAAGGTTCCGCTCGAAGTACCAGATGAGGGTTTGATTGGGCCCCGGCGTCATGCCGGAAGTACAACATTGTTCAGGCACGGCCACACGCCATCGGTCCGTCGAGACCCGTGTCATCGCTTCGGCGATGCACAGCTAGGCGAGTTGTCCGGCGGTGCCCGGGACTGGCAGAAACACGCGTCCGGCCGCGGTCAGCCAACGGGTCGGTTGGCAACCTTGCACGCCACGGGCCGAGGGCGGATCGGCGGCTTTGCGGTGGTGGCTCTCGAGGAGAACCGACTCATTCAAAAACGAGCGGAGCATGTCGCCGCTGCCCTACCGTGACCGGCACGTCACTCCACTGGAGGCAACATGTCGGGTTATTCGGTCATTGATCTGGAGACCACCGGACTCTTCCCCCAGAAGCACGACCGCATCATCGAGATCGGCGTCGTCAGCGTCTCCGAGGACGGGGAGATCATCAGCGAATGGTCGACGCTGCTGAACCCCGCTCGTGACGTCGGGCCGACATCGATCCACGGCATCACGGCACGCGATGTTCTTGATGCCCCGTCGTTTGAGGAGGTGGCGCCTCACATCATCGGGCTGATGCGGGGGCGCACGATCGTCGCCCATAACTCCCGTTTCGACACTCAGTTCCTCGACTACGAGTTTGAGCGGGCCGGGCTGGGCACGCGGGCACCGACGCCTGCACTGTGCACCATGCAACTCTCGGCGAGATACCTGCGCGGTGCCTCTCGCAAGCTTCGGGACTGCTGCGCGGCGGCGAACATCACTCACGTCGACGAGCACACAGCACTCGGAGATGCCCGCGCCGTCGCAGGCCTTCTCGCCTTCTACATGGCCTGCAGCGCTCGGCCTGTCCCCTGGCACGCGACCAACAGCACAGCCCGCGAACACTGGTGGCCGTCGTTCGACATCGTTCCCTCCGAGATCCCGACCAGGCCTCGTGTCGGGAAAGCCCGCCGGCCCGACGCATGGCTGGACCGCATCAGCTCCCAACTTCCACGCAACCCCGAGCCCCGGGTGGAGGCCTACCTCGACGTGCTCGAGAAGGCGATGCTCGATGGGTACCTCTCCGCGCACGAGGAGGAAGCCCTCGTGGAGGTCGCCCTCGAACTCGGCCTTCATCGTGACCAGATCGCCGCGGTGCACGCCACATTCCTCGACGCCATGGCGATCGCCGCATGGGAGGACGGCATCGTCACCGACGCAGAGATGGCTGACCTCACCAGCGTCGCGGCGATGCTCGGACTGCCCAGCGGGCTGGTGCGGATTGCAGTTGTTCGGGCACAGCGATTCGCAGGCCGCCCGTCCGACAGCCCGGCGTTCCGCCTCCAGCCCGGCGATCAGATCGTGTTCACCGGCGAGCTCTCAGTCCCGCGCACGCAGCTGGAAACAATGATCAGCGAGATCGGGCTTGTCGTCGGAAATGTCACCAAGAAGACGAAGCTCGTCGTCGCCGCAGACCCCGACTCCGCAAGCGGCAAGGCCGCCAAAGCCCGCACCTACGGCATCCCCGTCGTCACCGAGGCCGCCTTCGCCCGGCTGCTGGACACCATGCCCACACGCTGACGCCCGGAACCTGTCCGGTCAGCCCGTTCATTGAGGTCAACGGATTCGTGATAGCGAGCGTCGACGACAGCGGCAAGCTGTCTGGCCCAAGAGTTCGGGCAGATCTGCACAGCGATATGATCCACCCTGACGGCGATGATGAGCTCCGTTGACGCTGGGACCTCGACAAGTCGCTCGCGAGCAGTCGAAGGGCCGTGACCCAAGACAGAGCGATAGTGGCCAGCGCACGATCCAATGGGACATGAGATGGACTGCCTCGGCGTTGGGCATGAGAAGGACTCGGCTCCTCGCCACGACGGCGTCCCGAGATGTTGCACTCACAACAGAATCTTCTCGCCCTCGGAGCCCAGCCGTGCACGACAAACCCCCGACCCCTCTCACCGGGACTGCTGCACGATCAGGTGACAGGTTGGGTTAGGCCGCCTGGGTGGCGGTT
>NZ_JBUZJI010000057.1:0-3349 GCF_055282735.1 Nocardioides sp. B129/18
CCCACGGTCGCGAGCTCGACCTGCGCCGCGGCGGCGGCCAGCGCGGCGGCGTCGGTGCGGGTCGTCGGCAGCGCGTACGCCGCAGCCGGGCCGGTCGGGCGCGCGCCGAGGGAGAGCAGGAGCGCGGTCAGGGCGTCGCGGCGGTCCTGGTGCCGCTCGAGGTCGGCCTCCAGGCGGGTGCGCTGCGCGGATCCGGGCTCGGACCTGGCCCCCAGCACGCCGTCGAGGTAGAGGGCGCCGTGCTCGGCGGCCAGCGCGGTCTGCAGGGCCTCGACCCATGCGGGCTCGAGCTCGCTCCTGCTCGCCGTGGCGATCGCGGCGGGACGCACGGTGCCGCCCCAGCCGAGCAGGGCCAGCCGCTCGGACTGGCCGGCGGCGAGGGAGGCCAGGAGCGAGGCCAGGGCGCCGTCCTCGGCCCGCGGCACCGCGGCCAGCAGGGTCGCGCGCCAGCGGATCTCGCCGGCGCGCAGGGCGGCCGCGGAGACCGCCGCCCCGGTGGCGGGAGCGCCGGAGGCCGTCGGCGACGGGCTCGGGGTGCCCCGCCGGCCCAAGGCGTCGAGCTGGGCGGCGTGCAGCGCCGTCAGGGAGCTCAGGGAGGCCGCGGTGAGACCGCCGCCCGGCACCGCGCCGGACGCGGCGGCGGCGCGGGTGCCCGCCTCGGCGCGCAGCGCGGCCAGCAGGCGTCGATCGGCCCGTTCGGCGGCGGGGGAGGCGGCGCCCGGGCGGGTGCCGCCGTCCACGACGTCCTCCCAGGTGCGGCAGCCCGCGAGCAGTCCGACGCCGGCCGTCGCGAGCCCGGCGCCGAGCAGCCGCCGCCGGGTGGCCGAGCGCCCGGCGGTCGACGGACCGGGGCGGGAGGCGGGTGACGGCACGGGCACGGACGTGACCCTACCCACGCCGCACGCGGGGGCCGACGCGTGGAGGTCGGAGGGTCACCGACCAGGGGCTAGGGTGTTCGCTCCGGGTCCGACGGCCCGGCCGCACGCCAGCCACGCCACAAGAGAAGAGCAGGAGGTCGAGCCGTGAGCGCCCCAGCCCCGGACTCCCTGACCGAACGGATCGGGAGCGCGCTGCGCCAGCCCCTGCTGGAGGTCGGCTACGACCTCGAGGCGGTCGAGCTGACCCCCGCCGGCAAGCGCCGGGTCCTGCGCATCGCGGTCGACCGCGACGGCGGCATCACCCTCGACGACGTCGCCGAGGCCACCCGGGCGATCTCCGCGGTGCTCGACGACTCCGACCTGCTCGGCGAGCAGCCCTACACGCTCGAGGTCACCTCCCGCGGCGTCGACCGCCCCCTCACCGCCGAGCGGCACTGGCGCCGCAACGTCGGCCGCCTCGTCAAGGTGACCCTCGTCGAGGGCGGCACGCTCACCGGCCGGATCACCGCCGCCGACGCCGAAGCCGTCACCCTCGAGGTCAAGGGGGCCGCGCGCCGCCTCGAGCTCGCCGCCGTCGCCAAGGCCCTGGTCCAGATCGAGTTCAACCGCGTCGAGGCCGTCGACCTGTCCGAGGACGACGAGACCGACGAGACCGACGACATCGACGAGACCGACACCGACGAGGAAGGGGACGCCTGATGGACATCGACCTGAGCCTGCTGCGCACGCTGGAGCGGGAGAAGGAGATCTCCTTCGACGTGCTGGTCGAGGCGATCGAGCAGGCGCTGCTGACCGCGTACCACAAGACCCCGGGCGCCCAGGAGAAGGCGCGGGTCGAGCTGGACCGCAAGTCCGGCCACGTCTCGGTGCTCGCCGCCGAGCTCGACGACGACGGCAACCAGGTCGGCGAGTTCGACGACACCCCGGCCGGGTTCGGCCGCATCGCCGCCACCACCGCGAAGCAGATCATGCTGCAGCGGCTGCGCGACGCCGAGGACGACATCAAGTTCGGGGAGTTCTCCGGCCGCGAGGGCGACGTCATCTCCGGCGTCATCCAGCAGGGCCGCAACCCCTCCGACGTCATGGTCGACCTCGGTCGCCTCGAGGCGATCCTCCCGGCCGCCGAGCGCGTGCCCGGTGAGAAGTACGCCCACGGCACCCGCATCAAGTGCCTGGTCGTCTCGGTGCGCAAGGGCATGCGCGGCCCGCAGGTGACGCTCTCGCGCACCCACCCCAACCTGGTGCGCCGCCTCTTCGCCCTCGAGGTGCCCGAGATCGCCGACGGCACCGTCGAGATCGCCGCGCTGGCTCGCGAGGCCGGCCACCGCACCAAGATCGCGGTGCGCGCCACCGTCCCGGGCGTCAACGCCAAGGGCGCCTGCATCGGCCCGATGGGCCAGCGGGTGCGCAACGTGATGGCCGAGCTGCACGGCGAGAAGATCGACATCGTCGACTTCTCCGAGGACCCCGCCGAGATGGTCGCCCACGCGCTGTCCCCGGCCCGGGTCACCTCCGTGACGGTCGTCGACGCCGCCGCGAAGGCCGCCCGCGTCGTGGTCCCGGACTTCCAGCTCTCGCTGGCCATCGGCAAGGAGGGCCAGAACGCCCGGCTCGCCGCGCGGCTGACCGGCTGGCGCATCGACATCCGCAGCGACGAGGCCCCCGAGCCCGAGGAGCCGACCGCGCCCGCGGAGGGCTGACGCCGGTTCGGCCCCGCGGGGCCCGTGGGGGTAGTCTCTTCCCTCGGTGGCTCGCGAACCTGAACTCCCCGCATCCCCGGCCCGCACGGCATCCGCCGCACCGGTCCGGACCTGCGTCGGATGCCGGCAGCGGGCCGCCAAGCGTGAGCTGCTGCGAGTGGTCGCCGGCTCCGACGCCCGGGGGAACCTCTCCGTGACGCCGGACCCCGACGGCACCTCGCCCGGTCGGGGGGCGCACCTGCACCCCACGACCGCGTGCCTCGAGCTCGCGCTGAGGCGGAAGGCGTTCGCCCGGGCCCTGCGGCTCGACCGTGCGCCGACCACCGACCTGCTCCTCGCCCACCTCGCCCCCGGCGAGGGAGGAGCAGACACCGACCGACCGTGATGGACCGACCAGGAACTGGAGCACCAGCTCATGAGCACTCGATGAGTACTTCGCGATGAGCCAGCTCGACCAGCACACCCACTAACGGTCTGAGAGAAAGCCCCCGGAACGACGGGTCTCAGGCCAGAAGGAGAATTGTGGCCAAGACCCGCGTCCACGAGCTCGCCAAGGAGTTCGGCGTCGAGAGCAAGTTCGTTCTCGAGAAGTTCAAGGAGATGGGGGAGTTCGTCAAGTCGGCGAGCTCCACCGTCGAGCTCCCTGCGGAGATGCGCTTCCGCAAGGAGATCGGCCCGACGCTGAAGGGCGGCGGCGACGCCCCCGCCGCGTCGGCGCCCGCTGCGCCCGCCAAGGCCGCAGCCCCCCGGCCCCCCGCGCCGGCCAAGCCC
>NZ_JBUZJI010000058.1:0-1393 GCF_055282735.1 Nocardioides sp. B129/18
GGCCTCACCGTCCGGGTGCGCTCGGGCTCGGACCGCGCCGTCGTCGACACCGTGGTGCGACGCGGCGTGGCCGTCGTCCCGGGGCGGCTCACCGAGCTGGGCGCGCTCGCGCTGCCGCGCTCGGAGCGCCGGGTCGTCGTCGGCTCGCCGCACCCGCGCGGCCCGGTCGCCGGCCTGCGCCTGCCGAGCCTGCGGGTCTGAGGAGCGCTCGCCCCGGGGCGGCTAGCGCACCTGCATGTCCGCCTCGCTCCAGAAGGCGCGCATGGTGGTGATCCGGGCGTCGTCGTCGAAGGTCATGACGTCGATGGGCGCGAGCACGAAGGTCGCGCCGTCGCTGACCGTGGCGACCTCGAAGAGGAAGGCCGCCTGACCGCCGGCGATGCGGGCCTCGACCAGCCGGGTGGTCTGCTCGAGCCCCTCGAGCGTGGCGTAGAAGGCGCGGATCGCCTCCGGCGTCGTGAGCGGCGTCGAGCCGACCGGGTCCTCGACGCATGCGCCGTCGGCGTAGAGCGCGAGGATCTCCTCGGCGGTTCCCGTGGCGACGAGCGCGACGTAGCGCTCGATGGTCTCGCGGATCTGCTGCTCGGTGGCGGGCACGTCGGCTCCTCAGACGGTGAGTAGAACACGTTCTCGCATCGGACCCTAGCGTCGGCTGGCGGCGGGCGCAGCCGGTGACGTTGAATGGCCCGCATGCCTGAGACCCCCACCAGTCCTGAGGAGCCCCCGCATCCGGACGTCCGTCGTGACGACCTGCGCGCGCGCTGGCCGCTGAGCGGCCAGGAGGCCCTGCGCGAGGAGCTCCTCGCCGCCTACGGCGATCCCGCCCGCGGCTACCACGACCTGCTCCACCTCCGCGAGGTGCTCGACCGCCTCGAGGAGCTCGCGGCCCACGACGCCGCCCACGCCCTCTCGCCGGCCGTCGTGCTGGCCGCGTGGTTCCACGACTCCGTCTACGACGGCGAGCGCGACGCCGAGGAGCGCTCGGCCGCCTGGGCCGAGGACGCCCTCACCGGGCTGATCGACGACGACACCGTCGCCGAGGTGGTCCGGCTGGTGCGGCTCACCGAGACCCACCGCCCGGCCGAGGACGACGAGCGCGGGTGCGCGCTCTCCGACGCCGACCTCGCCATCCTGGCCGCACCGCGCGAGCGCTACGACGCCTACGTCGCCGACGTCCGCCGCGAGTACGCCCACCTCGATGACCCCACCTTCGCCGCCGGCCGCGCGGCCGTGCTGGCGGCCCTCGCGGCCAAGCCCGCGCTGTTCCACACCGCGTGGGCCCGCGAGCGCTGGGAGGCGCCGGCCCGCGCCAACCTCGACCGCGAGCAGGCCGAGCTGGCCCGCGCTCAGGTCGCCTGAGCGTCCGCACCCCCAGCGCAGCGATGAGGAGAGC
>NZ_JBUZJI010000059.1:0-1312 GCF_055282735.1 Nocardioides sp. B129/18
TTCCGGAGACTGTTTTTCTTGGCTCAGCCGGTTGGCATGAGCTCGTTCTTGGCAGCGTAGTGAAGTTCCTCGGCGGCCATCGGGGTCAGATCCGACAGGGCCTCGTGGGGTCTCTCGGTGTTGAACCAGTCGACCCAGTTCAGTGTCTCCAACTCGACATGCTCGACGCCGCGCCACGGGCCTTCGGGCCGGATCACCTCGGTCTTGTAGAGCCCGATCTGCGACTCCGCCAACGCGTTGTCGTAGGCATCGCCGACCGACCCGACCGACGGGTCCACGCCGGCTTCCACGAGCCGTTCGGTGAAGGCGAAACTGACGTATTGCGACCCCGCGTCCGTGTGGTGCGTGAGCCCGGTCAGGTCGGTGATGCCTTCGCGTTGGCGGGTCCAGATCGCGTGCTCGAGGCAGTCCAGCACCAGGTCGGTCGTCATCCGCGGCGCGCTCCGCCAGCCGACGATGCGCCGGGAGAAGACGTCGAAGACAAACGCGACGTAGACCATCCCCGACCAGGTCGGGACGTAGGTGAAGTCGGCGACCCACAGCTCGTTCGGGCGCGACGCCCAGAACTGCCGATCCACCAAGTCCGCTGGCCGCGGCGACCCGTCCGAGGGATGCGGCTTGAACCGCTTCTTGCGCAACGCGCCCTGCCAGCCCTGCTGACGGTAGATCCGCTCCACAGTGCACCGGGCGACGTCATGGCCCTGGCCGCGAAGGTGCAGCCACATCTTCCGCGCGCCGAAGCGGCGGATGAACTTCTGCCGCTCCTTCTCGGCCTCGATCAGCGCCACCAACGCCGCGTCGCGCACCTGCCGTCGCGATGGCCGGCGTGACCGGATCTCGTAGAAGGTCGACGGGGCGATCTTGACGCCGTGCTCGTTCAGCACCCGGCAGATCGGCTCGACCCCGAACTCGTCCTTGTGATCGGCGATGAAGTCGATCAATACCTGTTGGGGCGGTCGAGCTCCGCCGCGAAGAAAGCCGAGGCCGCCTTCAAGATCTCGTTCGCCCGCCGAAGCTCGTTGACTTCCTTCTTCAGCGCCTTGATCTCAGCGAGCTCTTCGGTGGTCTTACCGGGTCGCACACCACCGTCGATCTCTGCCTGCCGCAGCCACTTCCTGAGTGACTCGGTCGAGGTGATCCCGAGCTTGTTCGCGACTGACCTGATCGCCGCGGACTCGTGCGCGTAGTCCTGCCTGGACTCGATCACCATCCGCACCGCGCGCTCACGCAGCTCGGTGGGGTACTTCGAGGGACGTGCCATGAGAGAGATCCTTCCAACGAATCAACTCTCCGGACATCCCGGGGCGGTTCA
>NZ_JBUZJI010000005.1:0-193399 GCF_055282735.1 Nocardioides sp. B129/18
CTGGCGCCGAGCACGGGTCGGCCCGGTGGCGGTGGGGCGGCTACGTCGACAAGCTGGTGCTGTTCCCGGCGCTCCTGCTGCTGGGACGCCTGCGTGACCGCCTGCTCGGCAGGCGGTCGCGGTACCACGTGGCCGACCACTCGAACGCGCCCTGGCTGGCGGTGCTCCCGGCGGACCGGGCGGTCGTCACCTGTCACGACGTGCTGGCCATCGCGGGGGCGCTGGGCGATCCCGACGCCCACTGCCCGGCGTCGCGGACGGGCGTCGTGCTGCAACGGCTGATCCTGCGGCACCTCGGTCGGGCGCGCACGACCGTGTGCGTCTCGGCGGCGACGCGCGACCACCTCGACCGGCTCGCCCCACCGCGCGTCGGCCAGCGACGTCTGGTGGTCCACAACGGCCTCAACGCCGCGTTCGCGGCCCCGGAGCCCGACCGGGCGCGCGCGGTGCTCGCGGCGCGCGGGCTCCCGACCGGCGGGTACCTGCTGCACGTCGGCTCGGACCTCGAGCGCAAGAACCGCCCGCTCCTGGTGGCCCTGCTCGCGCGGCTGGCCGCCGACGGCTGGGACGGCGAGCTGGTGCTGGCCGGTCGGCCGATGGAGCCGGCCCTGCGCGAGGCCGCGGCCGCCGCGGGCGTGGTCGAGCGGGTCCACGAGCTGATCGACCCCTCCCACGAGGAGCTGGTGGCGGCCTACGGGCGGGCGCACTGCCTGGTCCTCCCCTCCTACGCCGAGGGCTTCGGCTGGCCCGTGATCGAGGCCCAGGCCTGCGGCGCCCCCGTCGTGGCCAGCAGTCGAGCGCCGATGCCGGAGGTCGGCGGACCGGGGGCGCGCTACGCCGACCCCGACGACGTCGCCGGCTTCGCGGACCACGTCCGCGACCTCGACGACCCCGAGGTCCGGGCCGCCGCGATCGCCGCGGGCCGGCAGAACCTCGGCCGGTTCGCCGAGCCCGGGCTGCGGGCCGCCTATCGTGCGGTCCACGAGGAGGTGCTCCGATGATCTGGCGGGTGCTGGCGGCGATCGGCCCGTGGTGGTGGCGACGGCTGGTGATGACGCGCTGCCTGGGCTACGACCTGCATCCGACGGCGCGCATCGGCGTCGCGTGGTTCTATCCGCGACACCTCACGATGGCCGCCGGCGCACGCGTCGGCCACCTCAACGTGGCGGTGCACCTCGACGAGGTGCACCTCGGCGAGAACGCCACCCTCGGGCGCTCGAACTGGGTCACCGGGTTCCCCAGCGGCACCGGGTCTCCTCACTTCGCCCATCAGCCCGAGCGCCGCTCCGTGCTGCGCATCGGACGCGAGAGCGCCGTCACGAAGGGCCACCACCTCGACGCCACCAGCCCGATCGAGATCGGCGAGTTCGTGACGGTGGCCGGCTACCGCAGCGAGCTCCTGACGCACTCGATCGACATCGAGGAGGGGCGTCAGCACAGCGCGCCGATCCGCATCGGCGACCACTCCTTCGTCGGGTCGGGCTCGCTGCTGCTCGGCGGGGCGAGGCTGCCCGACCGGTCCGTGCTGGCAGCGCGCTCGGTGCTCGGCGACGCCTTCGAGGAGCCCCTGGGCCTCTACGGCGGTCAGCCCGCGCGGCGTCTGAAGGACCTCTCGCCGACGGCGCGCTACTTCACCCGCACGCGCGGCTTCGTCGACTGAGCGCTCACCCGAGCCCTCACGCGAGCCGGTGCGAGCGGGCCACCGCCTGCCGCAGGGCGTCGGTGGTGTGCGGCGCGATGGCGTCCCACGACATCGCCGCGAGCGCGGCCCGCACCCGGCGCACGCGCTCGGCCTCGGCGTCGCGGTCGACCACGCTGGCCGCCTCGACCAGCTCCGCCCAGGCCTCGGGGTCGCGGCCGACCCCCACGGTGCAGGAGCCGTCGGGGAGGAACTCCGCGGCGCCGGTCGTGTCGGCGCAGACCAGATGCGCGCCCAGGGCCGCGCCCTCCACGGGGGCGTAGCCGAAGGACTCGATCGAGGGGGCCAGCAGCACCGACGAGCGCTGGTAGAGCTCGGTGAGCTCGGCGCGGCCGAGGATCCCGTGATGGGTGACGAGCGGCTTGGTCGCCAGCCAGTCCAGCACGCGGGGCGAGCTCGGGCCGGCCACGTGCAGCTCGAAGGGGGCGCCGAGGCGCTCGAGGGCCGCGACGGCGATGTCGATGCCCTTGAAGGCGTCGGTGCGCCCGACGTAGGCGATGCGGTGCCGCTCGCGGGGCGGCGGATCGACGACGTCCGGCGGCGTGGGGACGCCGAGGGGCGTCACCACGACGCGGTCGGCGGCGAAGCCGCGCTCGAGGAAGGAGCGCCGCGCCACCTCGGAGTAGACGACGATCAGGTCGCTGCGCTCGTACTCCTCGGCGAGCACGTCGGCGACGGGATCTGGCTTGTCGACGTGCGGGAAGTCCCCGACGGCGCCCGGGTCGCCCTCGAGCGCCGCATGGTGGAGATGACGCCGCTCGCAGACCGCCGTGCCCTCGAAGCCGGCGCGCAGGCTGGCCAGGCCGAGGCACTCGGTGAACTGGAGGAGGTCGGGACGGAAGCGGCGCACCGCGCGGGCGACGGCCCGCGACTGGTGCAGCACCGAGCGGCGGTAGGCGCGGTGCGGGTCCAGCGCCGGCACTCGCGCGCTGAGCGGCAGGAGCAGCTGGGCGGGCCCGAGACCGCTGATGCGCACGCCCTCCGGCTGCTCGACGACCCGACGCTCGAGCAGCCGACGCATCCGCGGCGGCAGGGGGCGGGCAAGCGCGAGCTGGCGGGGCGTGACCTCGAGCCGCCGCACCAGCGCGACCTCGTCGCACAGCTCGTCGAGCGCCTCCAGCACGTGCCGGTAGTGGAAGACGTTCGACGCGTAGAGCCCGCGGTGGAGGCGAGGCTCGAGCGGCATGGACCTCAGCCTAGGGATCGCGGGAGCGGCGCGCGGCGTGCGTCACGGATTCGTCGGATCCGGCCGGACGGCGGCCCCGATCGTGGGACCCTCGTGGTCGTCCGTCCGGCCGTGAAGCGAGGAATCCGCAGCGTGTCCACCATCCCCGTGAGCGTCGTCGTCATCACCAAGGACGAGGAGCGAGCCATCGAGCGCTGCGTGCGCTCGCTGGCGGCCTACGACGAGGTGTTCGTCGTCGACTCCCACAGCTCCGACCGCACCGCCGAGCTCGCCGCCGCGGCCGGCGCGACGGTCGTGCCGTTCACCTGGGACGGGCAGTACCCGAAGAAGAAGCAGTGGGCGCTGGAGAACCTGCCGCTGAAGCACGACTGGGTGCTCTACCTCGACGGCGACGAGTACTCGACGCCGGCCTTCGACGAGGAGGTGCGCCGCACCGTCGCCGCTCCCGCGCACGCCGCCTACGACGTGCCCCTCGACTACGTCTTCCTCGAGCGCACCCTCCGGCACGGCTACAAGGTGCGCAAGCGGGTGCTCTTCGATCGGCACCGCTGCGCGTGGGAGCCGCTCGACGACCTCGGCGTCGAGCGCCCCTTCGAGATGGAGCTCCACGTCCAGCCCACCGTGCAGGGCAGCATCGGCGTGACCTCGCAGAGCATCGTCCACGACGATCTCGAGCCGCTGGGCCACTACTTCGACCGGCACAACCGCTACTCCGACTGGGAGGCGGTGCTGCGGCAGTCCGCCGAGCGCGCCGACGCCGTCGAGCGGACGGCCCGCGGACGCCTGTGGGCGAAGGTGCCGTTCAAGCCGCTGGTGTTCTTCCTGTTCAGCTACGTGGCCCGGATGGGCTTCCGCGACGGGGCCGCCGGCTTCCATTACGCCTTGGCCAACAGCTTCTACTACTGGCAGATCGGCCTGAAGACGCGCCAGCTGCGGCGGTCCGGCTCGACGTGAGGATCCTCCAGGTGATCGCCTCGGTGGCGCTCTCCGACGGAGGGCCGACCACCAACAGCCTCGAGCTGAGCAGGGCGCTGGCGGCCCACTCCCATCTCGTCGCGAGCGACGCCGACGGCGGCCGTGGCGTGCTCTCCGAGGCCGAGCGCGCGTCGCTGCGCCGGGAGCACCCCCAGGTGCGGCTGCACCGGCGCTCCCGGCCGTGGCGCCTCAAGCACTCCTGGCGCCAGGCCTGGGACGTCGTGCGCTCGGCGCGCACCCACGACGTCGTCTACGTGCACGGCCTCTACCTCGCGCACTCGGCGTGGGCCTGGCTGGCCGCCGTGCTGTGGCGCAGGATCCTCGTGGTCCAGCCGCACGGGGTGCTCGAGCCGTACCAGCGCGGCTTCGGCCGCCGCCACAAGGCGATCTGGGACGCGCTGGTCGGCCGCCGGGTCATCCGGCGGGCGGACCTGCTGGTGGCCGCCTCGACCAGCGAGGCCGCGAACCTGCAGGAGCTGCACCCGCGGGCGCGGGTCGTCGTGATGCCGCTCGGCGTCGCCCGGCGCACCTCGCAGGAGCCCGACGCCGCGCTGCGCGCCCGGCTGGCGCCGTGGCTCGCGGCGCCGCCGGAGGAGCGGGTCGTCTTCCTGGGGCGGCTCGCGGTCAAGAAGCAGCCCGACCTGCTCGTGCGGGCCTGGGCGAGCGTGTCGCGCGGCACCCTGCTGGTCGTCGGGCCCGAGGAGGACTGGACCGTCGCCGACCTCGAGCGGCTCGCGACGGAGGCCGGCGCCGAGAGGGTCGTCGTGGCCCCGGGGGTCGCGGCCGAGGTCGGGGCCTGGCTGCTGGAGCAGGCGGCCGTCTTCGTCCTGCCCTCGCTCAACGAGAACTTCGCGATCGCCGTCGGCGAGGCCATGCTGCGCGGCTGCGCCGTCGTGGTCTCCCAGGAGACGGCGGCCAGCGAGCACGTCGAGGCGGCCGGCGGGGGCATCGTCCTCCCGCAGGTCGACGAGGCGGCCCTCGCCGGTGCCCTCGACGCGATGCTCGCCGATCCGCGTCGGGCGCAGGCCTGTGCGTCGGCGGCCGCCGACTACGCCGACCGCGTGCTCTCCTGGGACGCCGCGGGCCGGATCCTGCTGGACGCGCTCGGTCCGCCTCCGAGGCGACGCTGATGCGCGCCTGGGTGCGACGTCACCGCGCCACGATCGACCGCGCGGTGGCGGTGTTCTCGGTGGAGTCCTTCTCCACGGTCGTCATGGGGCTGACCGGTCTGCTCATCGTGAACGCGCTCCCCAAGGAGCAGTACGCGATGTACACCTTCCTCGTGGCCGCGGCCACCCTCCTCGTCGGCATCACCGACCTCGGCCTGGTCTACTGCGCGATGCCGATCGTCGGGCGCCGCGCCGACGACCGCACGTGGGTCGTCGCGGTCTGCCGTCGGATCTACCAGAAGCGCTGGATCCTCTTCTCCCTCGGCGTCCCGTGCGTGTCGGCGTACGCGGTCGTGACGATGCTGCGTCACGACTGGACGCACTGGTGGTTCCTGCTCGCACTGGCGGCCACCGGTGCGTGGGCGTGGGCGATGCTCTCGATGCAGTTCACCGGCGAGATCCTGGCGATCACCCAGTCGATCCGGGTCCTGAACCGGGCCAGCCGGCGCCTCACGGTCGCCCGGGCCGCGCTCGTCGGCCTGGCCCTCGTGCCCTGGTGGGGCGACCTGCGCCTCGCGCTGCTCTTCGTGGCCGTGGTGCTCGCCACCCAGCTCGGTCTGGTCACCCATCGCCGTCACATCCGCGGGTTCGGCCCGATCCCGGAGGTCGCGGTCGGCGTCCGCAAGGACATCGACCGGAGGATCGGCGAGATCGTGCGGCCGCTGATCCTGCCGGGGGTCTACTACCAGCTGCAGGGCTTCGTGACGGTGCTCCTCGCGACGCTCGCCGGCACGGCGTCCGTGGTCGCGGACGTCGGCGCCGTCGGGCGGCTCGCGATGCTGCTCCTCATTGTCGATCGCGTCACCGGCACGCTGCTGATGCCCCGGCTCGCGCGCTGCAGCACGCGCCGCGAGTTCGATCGGCTGACCCTCGTCGGCTTCGCCGTCTACGCGACGCTCGCGCTGGTGAGCACGCTCTCGGCGGTGCTCGTCCCGCAGGTGTGGGCCTTCCTCCTCGGCGGACAGTACGAGAACACCCAGGGCGTCATCTGGATCGCCGTGCTCGGCGGGGTGCTCTACTTCCTCTGCGGCTTCCTGTTCCGCGTGCTCATGACCCAGGGCTTCAGCCAGGGGCAGTCGCTCAACATCCTGGCGGCGGTGGGCGCCCAGGTGCTGGCGGTGCTGATCGTCGGCATCGACTCGACGGGTGCGGTGCTCACCGTCGGCCTGGCCAGCGCCGCGGGCCAGACCCTCTTCCAGAGCGTCCAGATCCTGCGCATGCGCCGGCGGCCGCTCGCCTCGATGGAGGCGAGCCACGAGGAGCCGGCGGAGCCTCCGGCCGAGGAGAGGTCCGGCGTATGACGGTGACGGTCGCGCGCATCGTCGTCGACCCGCCCCGGTTCGAGGACGACGGCGTCGTGTGGCGCTCGCGGATCGTCCTGGCGGGCCTCGAGCGCGAGCTGTGGTTCGCGCGTCCGGGGCTCGAGGCGGTGCCGGCCGACCGGGTGCCGGGCGACCCCCACCTCCTGGCGTCGCTGATGCTGGCGATGGCCGAGGGCGCGCCGGTCCACGTCGAGGGCGCCGTCTCGGCCCGGCTCCTGACCGGCCTCGAGGAGTGGCAGGAGGCGTGGGCCCTGTGGCGGCCCGACCGCTACCGCCCCGTCGAGATCACCGCCGACGAGATCGTCGACGTCGTCGCGGAGACGGATCGCGCGGTGATGCCCTTCTCCGGCGGCGTCGACTCCGCGCACACCGCCTGGCGCCACCTCACCGGCGCTGCGGGGCGGCGCACCCGGCCGCTCGCCACCGCGGTGATGGTCCACGGCTTCGACATCCCCCTGGCACGGAGCGAGGAGTTCGACGCGGCGCGTCAGCGCGCGGGACGTCTGCTCGAGGGCACCTGCCTGACGCTGGCGACGGTGCGCACCAACGTCCGCTCCCTCACCCGCGACTGGGAGGACGAGCACGGCCTGGCGATGGCGGCCTGCCTGGCGCTGTTCGCCGAGGACCACGGGGTCGGCCTGATCGCCTCCAGCGGCGCCTACGACGAGCTCGAGGTGCCGTGGGGCAGCAGCGTCATCACCGACCACCTGCTCTCGGGGGCGCTCCAGGTGGTCAACGACGGGTCGGGGCAGGGCCGGGTGCGCAAGGTGCAGGAGATCGCCGGCTGGCCGCAGGCGTGCGCGCACGTGCGGGTGTGCTGGAAGGGCGAGCGGCTCGACCGCAACTGCGGGCACTGCGCGAAGTGCCTGCGCACCTACGTCTGCCTGCTCCTGGCGGGTGCCTCCGAGCCGGCCGCGTTCCCGGCGATCCCGGTCGAGCGGATCGCGCGGGTGCGCATGGGCGGCCCCATCGAGCAGGAGCTGTGGCGCCTGGTGGGCGTCGAGATCCGGCGCCAGGGCCTCGAGGCGCCCTGGGCGCGGGCGACGCTGCGGGCGTTGCGCCGCAACCGTGTGCTGGTGCCGCTCGAGGTCGGCGCGCGGGCCGTCCTACGACGCAGCTGAGCCCGCCCGCAGCCGCGCGAGCGCGTCCGGGACGTCGTCCCAGGTGGCTGCGGTCTGGACCATCGGCAGGTCGGCGCTCCAGGCGTCGACGAGGGCGTGCACCTTGCCGTGGGCGTCGTCGACGGCCACGTGCGGGAGCCCGAGGAGCAGGGCGAGCACGTGGGCGTGGAGGCGGTCGCTGACGACGACGCGGCCGGCGCCCAGGTGCGTGCGGGCGATCGCGGCCTGTCGGCGCGAGAGCGTCGTCGCGATCCGGGCCGTCGCGGCGGCGCGCATCGTGACGGCGGGCTGGTGCTGCTGCGGGGCGATCCGGTGCAGCAGCGCGGTGAGCGCGCGGGTCGCGGTCGTCGAGGGCGGCCAGTCAGAGGCGACGCCGGCCGGTGGCCGGGCGGCGGAGGCGCCCGCCTCGCGGTCCTCCCGGGCCAGGGTGAGGACGTCGTGACGCGGAGCCGGCGCGGGCAGCGGGCCCAGGGCGAACGCGGCGTCGGGCACCAGGTGGACCTCGCAGTCGAGGCCGGCCCGGGCCCGCTCGAGGCTCCGGGCGTCGCGCACCAGCAGGACGAACCGGCCGTGCTCGGCGATCGCGCGCCGCAGGCGGTCGGAGGAGGGTGCCACCCACTCGACCGACTGCGGCAGCTGGATCACCGGACGCCCGGGTTGGGCCCGCAGCACGGCGACGCGGTGGTCGTCGTGGCGGGGGTAGAGCCCGCCGAGGTTGCCGCCTCCGCCGAGCAGCACCGCATGGTCGGCCGGAGCGGGCGTCGGCGCGCTGCGGTAGGCGGAGTCGGCGCGCGCCACCCGGGCGCCGAGGTCGCGGGCCAGCCGTGCCTGGCCCAGCCAGATGAGCGCGTCCCCGGGGTTGGGGTAGCCCGGGGCGTCGTGGACGGTCCAGGGCCGGTCGGCCAGGCCGAGGTCCCGCAGGCGATCGTGCAGCAGGCGCCGCAGGTGCTCGAGGCGTCGCTCGCGTGCGTCCATGGCCGACTCCCTCCTCGGTCGGGCGCCAGTATCGGGCAGCGGCGGGAGCCCGCGTGGGAGATGCGTCCCAACCGGCTCATTCCGCCTCCGGGCGGGCCGCTGCTCCTCTACCGTCACCAGGTGTGATCACCCCTGACCTCGTCGACCTGCGTCCCAAGCGCGTGGCCGTCACCGGCGGCGCCGGCTTCATCGGCTCCCACCTCGTCAAGCGGCTGTTGGACCGCGGCGAGGACGTCCTGGTGATCGACAACTTCTACTCCGGCACCCGCGACAACCTCTTCGAGGTCCGCGACCACCCGCGGCTGGAGATCATGCGTCACGACGTGACGTTCCCGCTCTACGTCGAGGTCGACGAGATCTACCACCTGGCCTGCCCGGCCTCGCCCGTCTTCTACCAGGCCGACCCGGTGCAGACGACCAAGACCTGCGTGCACGGCTCGATCAACATGCTCGGTCTGGCCAAGCGCACCGGGGCGAAGATCCTGCTGGCCTCCACCTCGGAGGTCTACGGCGATCCCGCGGTGCACCCGCAGGAGGAGTCGTACTGGGGCAACGTCAACCCCGTCGGCATCCGCTCCTGCTACGACGAGGGCAAGCGGGCCGCCGAGACGCTCTTCTTCGACTACTGGCGCCAGCACCGCACCCGCATCAAGGTCGCCCGGATCTTCAACACCTACGGCCCGCAGATGCTCGCCAACGACGGCCGGGTGGTCTCGAACTTCATCGTCCAGGCCCTCACCGGGCGTCCGCTGACGATCTACGGCGACGGCCAGCAGACCCGCTCGTTCTGCTACGTCGACGACCTGGTCGAGGGCCTGATCCGCCTCATGGACACCGGCGAGGAGGTCACCGGCCCGATCAACCTGGGCAACCCCGGCGAGTTCACCATGCTCGAGCTGGCCACCGAGGTGATGCGCATCGTCGGCAGCGACGCCGGCATCCGGCACCTGCCGCTGCCCTCCGACGACCCCACGCGCCGCCGCCCCGACATCACCCGGGCCCAGACGGCGCTGGGCTGGTCGCCGACGGTGCCGCTCGCCGAGGGCCTGGTGCGCACGATCGACGACTTCGCGGCGCGGCTGGCCGCGCGGGGCGAGGCCGGGCTCGCGCTGCCCGCGGTCCCGGTCTGAGGATGTCGCCCGGGGGTGACCGCCCGCGGGCGGTCCTGGTGTCCCTGGTCATGCCGGGCGATCCCGGCGGTCCGGGGCTGCGCGCGGCCGACTGGGTGCGCGACCTGCGCCGCACCCACGACGTCGAGGTCGTGGTGCCGGCCCTGGACGATCACTGCATCCGCGTGGTCGACGGCGTCCGGATCCACCGTGTGCCGGGCCGTCCGGGCACGCGGCGCGATCGTGCGGTGGCCAAGCTGTGGCCCCGGCACGTGCGCCGGCGGCCGGAGGCGCACACCGGCTGGCTGGTGCCCGACGGGCCGGACGGGCAGGTGCCGGACCCGGTGCGCTCCCTCCTGGCCGAGGCCGACCTGACGGTCGTCTTCCGCCTGGCCGTCGCGGGCTACCTGGACGCGGTGCCGCTGCAGGGACGCGTCGTCCTCGACCTCGACGACGCCGAGACGCTCAACCACCGCGAGGTGGCCCGCTGCGCCGCACGGTCGGGGGCGTGGCGCGGCGCCGCCGGGGCCTGGGCGGCCTCGCGGCAGTACGCGGTCTCCGAGCGGCGGCTGCTCCCGCGCTTCCGCGAGGTGTGCGTGGCCGCCGCGCAGGACCGGGGTCATGTGCTGTCCCGCGAGCCGGGGGCCCTCGTCCACGTGCGCCCGAACCGGGTGCTGGCACCCGAGTCCGTGGCGGGCTGGGCGGAGCGCACGGACGGCGAGCTGCTCTTCGTCGGCACGCTCTCCTACCCGCCGAACGTCGAGGCGGTCGGACTGCTGACGGGTCCGGTGTCGGCCGCGCTCGAGGAGGCGCTGGGCGCCGGCACCGCCTGGCGGACGGTGGTGGCCGGGGTCGGCGCCCCCGCCGAGCTCGCCGAGCGGCTGCGGGCCCACCCGCGCATCGACTACCGCGGGGCCGTTCCCGACCTCGTCCCGCTCTACCGCTCGGCCTCCTGCGCGGTGATCCCGCTGCGCGGCGGTGGCGGCACCAAGCTCAAGACGCTCGAGGCGATCGTCCACGGGGTGCCGGTGGTCGGCCTCCCCGAGGCCTTCCGCGGGCTGCCGCTGCGCCATGGCGAGCACGTCTGGATCGCCGAGGACGTCGCCGGACTCGCGGCGGGGGTGGCGGCGACGCTGGCCGACCCGGAGGCCGCCGCTGCGAGGACCGCACGCGCCGCGGAGGTGCTGCGCACGCAGGTCTTCGGCGACGGCGGCGCGCTGCCGCCCCTGATCTCGACGCCGAGGGAGGCGTCGTGACCGAGCCGCTCGTCAGCGTGGTCATCCCGTGCCGCGACGCCGCCGACGGCATCGCCGCCCAGCTCGACGCGGTGCTCGCCCAGCGCTCGACCCGGCCCTTCGAGGTCATCGTCGCCGAGAACGGCTCGCGCGACGCCACCCTCGCCGTGCTCGAGCGCTACGCGACCCGGGTGCGGGTCGTCGACGCCTCCGACCGGCCCGGCGCCGGGCACGCGCGCAACGTCGGCGTCGGCGCGGCGCGCGCCGAGATCGTCCTGCAGTGCGACGCCGACGACGTCGTGCACCCGGGCTGGCTCCAGGCCCTCGCCGACGCCCTCGACGCCGGCGCCGACTGGGCGGGCGGTCGCACGCGGCACGTCACCGCCGACGGCCGGCTGCTGTGGGAGGAGTCGGAGCTGCGTCGGGTCGGGCGCGACGGGGTGGCCTGGACGCTCACGGGCAACTGCGCGATCCGGCGCTCGGACTGGGAGCGGATCGGCGGCTTCGCCGAGGACCTCGTGAGCGCCGAGGACCTCGACTTCTTCGTGCGTCTGGGCCAGCACGGCGCGGAGGGCGTCTGCGTGCTCGACGCCGTCCTCGACTACATGCAGCGCGACGACTGGCGCGCCACCGCCCGCCAGCGGCGGCGCTACGGGCGCGGCTACGCCGCCTTCGCGGCGCGTCACCCCGAGGTGGCCGCGGAGGCGGGCCTGATGGGCCGGCTCGGCACGGCGGCGCTGCCCTTCCGTCCGCTCGCCGCGGCGCTGCTCGTCCTGCGGGCGCTGGTGCTCGCGCCGATCGACCGCCCCCGGGCGCGGATGAGCGCCGAGCGCGGCCTCTACCAGTGGGGCGTGTTCGAGGGCGGGGTCCACGCCCGCCTTGTGGCCCGAGCGGCCCGGAGACGCCGGCCCACGGGGGCGCCGGCGTGAGCGCGGTGACGCCGCTGGTGAGCGTGGTGATCCCGTGCCTGAACGGCGAGGCCACGCTCGCGCGCCAGCTCGACGCCCTGGTCGGGCAGCGGTGCACGCACGCGGTGGAGGTCGTCGTCGCCGACAACGGCTCCACCGACGGCACGCGGGCGCTCGTGGAGTCCTACGCCGGCCGGGGCGTGCGGCTGGTGGACGCCGCTGCACGCGCGGGCGCCGGCGGGGCCCGCAACGGCGGGGTGCTGGCGGCCCGCGGCACGCTCATCCTCCATTGCGACGCCGACGACGTCGTCCATGACGGCTGGGTGCAGGCGATGGCCGACGCCCTGCTCGCCGGCGCCGGCTGGGTGGGCGGGACGCTGCGTCACGTCTCGGTCTCCGGCACGCTGCGGCGGGTCGAGTCGGAGCTCCGGGGCGCCGGCTTCGCCCGCGCCTCGTACGTGATCGGCGCCAGCTGCGGGTATCCGCGCGCGCTGTGGGAGCGCCTGGGCGGCTGGGACGAGGAGTTCGGCGCGGGAGGCGACGACGTCGACTTCTTCGTGCGGGCGACGATGGCGGGCGCCGAGGGGGTCCTGGTGCCCGAGGCGGTCGTCGACTACGTCCAGCGCGACGGGCTGCGCAGTCTGGTGCGGCAGAAGCGCACCTACGGGCGCGGTCAGGGCCGGATGCGCCTCAAGCACGGCGCGGTGGTCGACCATCCCCACCTGGCGCGGCGCAGCGGCCCGCTCGGCGCGTCGATCCGGCTGCTGTTCGGCACGGCGCTCGTGCTCGGCGCCCTGCCGCAGCTGCTCGTCCCGGCGCTGCGGCGACACGCGACGGAGCAGGTCGAGCGCGCCGCCTTCCACCTCGGCATCGCCGAGCACGACCTGCGGCGGGGCGTCCGCGGCGGGCGTCGGCGATGAGCCGTCCGATCGGCCTGCTGGTCGCCGCGCACGACCTGGGCCCGCTCCTCGACGAGTGCGTGGCCAGCCTGGTGGCCCAGACCGACGCCGATCTGCGCGTCGTCGTGGTCGACGACGCCAGCACCGACGACACCCTGGCGCGCGCCCGGGCATGGGCCGAGCGCGACCCGCGGGTCGAGGTGATCGCGCTGGAGCGCAACGTCGGCCAGTCCGCGGCGCGCAACGTCGGGGCCGAGCGCCTGCGGCCGGTCTGCGAGTGGATCTGGCCGGTCGACGGCGACGACCTCCTGGTGCCGCACGCCGTCGCCGAGATCCGCGCGGCCGTCGAGCGGCTGCCCGACGCGGTCGCGGTCGGCGTCCAGTACTCCGCGCTGCGGGCCGACGGGAGCGTCGTGCCCGCGCGGCGCAGCCGCTACGTGCCCGCCCTGCCGCTGCCGCGCGACCTGCGCGACGACGAGGAGCGCACGCCGGCCGTCACCTTCTTCTGCGTCACCGGCAACGGGCCGTTCTACGCCCTGCGCAGCGACCTGTGGGGTCGCGGCTACGCCGAGCACCTGCGCGCCCACGAGGACGCCGACCTGCTGCTGCGCTACGCCCTGGCCGGCCCCGTCCACGTGATCCCGCAGCGGCTCTACGTCAAGCGCGAGCGTGAGGGCTCGATGACGACGGTCGGCTACGCCACCGGCTCGGAGGAGCGCTTCTACGCCGACTGGCACGCGCGGGCGTTCGCGGACGACGACCCGCGGCTGCGCCGGATCGCCCGCTATCACAGCCGGGTGCACGTGCCGCTGCGCGACCTGTCGGTGGCGGTGCGCGCGCTGCGGCGGCGCGAGCCGCTGCGGGTGGTCGAGCTGGTGCTCCACGCGCTGGTGTCGTTCCTCGGCCTGCCGTGGCTCGCGCTGCGCTGGCGCCACCGAGGGGCGCGACGCGGCGGCGTCCGGGTGCTGCTGATGAGCCACTCCTACGCGCCGGCGGTCGGCGGGATCGAGACCGCGACGCGCCAGCTCGCCGACGAGCTCACCGCGCTCGGCCTCCGGGTCACCGTCATGACCCCCACGCCCGATCCCGCGGGCAGGGCGAGCGACGGCCCGCCGGTCGTGCGGGCCCCGTCGCGACGCCGGGCGCTGGCGCTGGTGCGGCGCAGCGACGTGGTGGTGCAGAACAACGTCTCGGCCCGCACCCTCTGGATGCCGCTGCTCCTGCGTCGGCCCACGGTCGTGATCGTGGCGACCTGGCTGCGTCAGCCCGACGGGCGGGTCGGGCGACGCGAGCGGGTCAAGCGCCGGCTGCTGCGACGCTGCACGGTGGTCGCGGTGAGCAGCGCGGTGGCCGCGCACCTCGAGGACGCGACGGTGATCCATCCCGCCTACCGGCCGGACGTGTTCGGCACGGGGGAGCCCGCGGCCGTGCGCACCCGCGACGTGGTCCTCGTCGGCCGGCTGGTCTCCGACAAGGGCGCCGGCGACCTCCTCGACGCCCTCGACCTCCTGGCCGCCCGCGGGCACCGTCTCTCGGCGACGATCGTCGGCGACGGCCCCGAGCGCGAGGCGCTCGCCGCGCGGGCGGCCGGCTCGGGTGGCTCCGATCGGCCCGGCGGCCCCGTGGTCGTGCGCGGGCCGCTGCATGGACCCGAGCTGGCGGCCCTGCTCCGCGAGCACCGGGTGCTGGCGGTGCCGTCGCGCTGGGACGAGCCGTTCGGCATCGTCGCGCTCGAGGGTCTGGCGGCCGGCTGCGTGCCCGTCGTGTCGGCCGGCGGCGGCCTGCCCGAGGCGGGCGGTCCGGAGGCGGTGGTCTTCCCCAACGGCGACGTCGAGGCGCTCGCCGAGGCGCTGCTGGAGGGGCTCGCCCGCGCCGACGCCGAGGGTCGACCGTCGGCGGCGACGCGCGAGCACCTGCGCCGGCACACCCCGCGCGAGGAGGCGTCGCGGTACCTGCCGCTGCTCCTCGGATCCGCGCGAACCGCGGATCGCGAGGCCTCGGGAGCCGTATCCTCGAAGGCGCCCAGCACGGGCGTCGAGCCTCCTGCGCCGGTCGACGCCGACGCGCACCCTCGTCCTCGGAGGACCCCGTGAGCACCCTCCTCAGCCCGCGCCTGCTCGCCGCGGAGCGCGAGGCCGCCCTCGAGCTGTCGGTCGACGTGGTGCTGCGTCGCGGGCTCGCGCTCTACGCCCTCGCCTGGATCCTGGGCGGCGCGGCCCGCAAGTGGGGCCCGGGCGGCCTGGGGCAGCCGCTGTACTTCGCAACCGACGTGATCGTGCTGGGGCTCTTCGCCCTCCTGCTGCTGCGACGCACGCCCCGCGCGCTCTCCGCCCGGCTCCTCGGGGGCGTGGTGCTGGCCACGGCGCTGGCCTCGCTCGGCGTCCTCCAGATCCTACAGGGGGCCCCGAGCACGCCGATCGCGGTCGGCATCATCACCTACCTCTCCCCGCTCCTGGCCCTGCTCCTGGCGAGCATGGTGCGCGACGTCGCCCGGGCCCGCGCCGCGGTGGTCGCGGTCGTCCTGTGGTCCGCGCCGGTGCAGGCCGCCCTCTCCGCCCTCCAGACCTTCAGCCCGGCGGGCAGCGTGTGGAACCGCGGCGCGGGCGGCAACGACATCGGCATCGGCACCGCCGACGGCGTGCTGCGGGCCAGCGGCACGTTCGCCGCGCCGCTGGGCCTGACGGCCTTCGTCGCCGTCGCCGCGGCGGTCGCCCTCGCCGAGTTCGCGCAGCGTCGCACCAGCCCGCGCGCCATCCTGGCGCTGGCGTCGGTGGCCTTCGTGATCGCGGTGGGCGGCTCGCGCGGCGCGATCCTCAACGCCGCGATCGTCGTCGTCGGCTTCCTGCTGTGGAGCGGCCCGTCCGCCTTCGTCCGGCGCGCCGACCGGGGGCGCTTCCGCGCGGTGGCCGGAGTCGCGGTGATCGGCGCCCTCGGCGTCGCGGCGGCCTTCCGGTTCCTGCCCCAGGTGGTGGCGGCCTTCCAGGTGCGCATCGACCAGGCCGGGCGCAGCGAGGACCCCACGCAGCGCATCCTGACCTCGGCCTTCGGCTATCTCGACGCCCCCTTCGGCTGGCTGGGCGACGGCATGGGCCTGCACAACCTCGCCGGCATCACGGCGGGCTCGACCCTCGACTGGATCGAGACCGAGATGCCGCGCCTGCCCGCGGAGCTGGGTCTGCTCGGCGTCGCGATCGCGGTGGCGCGGCAGCTCCTCGCGGTCCTGGTGCTGCTGCACGGGCTCTCGACGGCGCGTCGCATCGGCGAGCCGCTGCTGGCCACCACCGCCTTCGCGCTCGCGCCGATCCTGCTCTACGGCGTGGTGTTCGCGCCGAACATCGCCGCCTCGGCCGCGGTGCTGCTCGGAGGCCTCTACCTGTGGGCCTGGCGGCGAGCGCCCCTCCCGTCGTCGTGACGGGGACCTCCGGGCGGACCTCCGGGCGGACCTCGGGGCGGACCTCGGCGCTCGAGATCGTCCTCGTGGGCCGCAGCCCGGCTCGCAGCCCCGGCCTGCTGGAGCAGGCGCGCAGCCAGGGCGTCGTCCGGGTGGTGCCGCCGGTGCAGGTGGCTGCTGACGATCCGCGTCTCGCGGAGGCGAGCAGGGTCGTCGGGGTCGTGCTCGGCCGCGCGTGCCTGCCGGGGGAGCTCGGCTGCCTCCTGGCCCATCAGGAGGTCTACGCCGGTGTGGTCGACGCGCCGGTGGTGGTGCTCGAGGACGACGCGGTGGTGCGCTGCTGGGCGGCCGTGCACGCCGCCCGCGAGGCCTGCCGACGCGATCCGCGCGCGGTGGTCGTCCTCCACGCCGCCCGCGAGGTCGCCCGGGGGCGACAGGTGCCGGCGGACGCGCACCCGGAGGTCCGGCTGCGACGGCTGCGCGGTGCGCCTCTGCAGACGGTGGCGTACGTGTGCGGTGCGACGGCCGCGCGACGGCTGCGGTCGAGGCCCGGCGACGTCCCGACCCTCGCCGACTGGCCGACGCCCGGGAGGCGGCGGGGCGTGCGCTTCGTCGAGGCGCGCTGCACCTGCCACGGGACGCCCGTGGTCGAGGTCGACGGCGCCTCGACCATCGGCGATCGGGGTCCGGTCGGCGCCGAGGCCTCGCTGGTGCGCAGCACGGGGCGGGTGCTGCGCACGCTGCTCGGCCGGCATCCGTGGCGGGTGAGGGCCGCGGTGGTGCAGATGCACGGCATGCGCGCGGCTCGCGGGCTGCGGCGTCGCCTCGCCGCCTCAGCCTGAGACGTCGGCGATCAGCCGTGCGGCGACGTCGGCCACCGTCGGCGTCGGCGTGATGTGCGGGTCGGCGAGGGCCGCCGCGAGGCTCGTGCGGGTGCCCGGCACCTCCGGGGCGTCCCACAGCGGCGCCCAGACCGGGAGGCCGTGCTCGCGCAGGGTGGTCAGGACCCCGCTCTTGCCGGCCAGACGTGCGCTCGTGCGGCTGAGCCCGACGCGGGCGCCGCGCAGCTCGGCGGAGATCGCGCCGGCCTCGAGCCGCCCGAGGTCGACGACGTCGAGTCCGCGCGCCGCGAGCAGCGCGCACAGCTCCGCGCGGGCGGCGGCCTCGCCGCCGATCACCCGGGTCTGCAGGGCGCGGCCGGAGGCGGTGGCGAGCTCGTCGGCGATGCGGGGCCAGGCGTCGCGCGGCGGCAGGGTGCCGAACACGACCAGGGCATCGGCCCGCTCCCGCGCGGCCGCGGTGACCGGCACGTTGCCGAACAGCGGCAGGAGGCGGGCGTCCACGCCGTGTCGTGCGAGCAGCGCCCGGTACGGCTCGATGGAGGTGTGGACGGCGTCCCACCGGCGCGAGCGCAGCAGCCGCAGCACGATCCGCCGCTGCGCCAAGCCGATGGCGCGGTGCCACGGGTGGCGGGAGTCGAAGACCCACAGCTCGTGGAGCATGATCTGCCAGCGCGGGGCGTCGATCTGCAGCAGGAGCCGCTCGAGGTCGCGCGAGACCCCGCGCGGGCCGAAGGTCCAGGGGACGTGGTGCACCGACACGAGCTCGGGGCCGAAGGCGGCCAGCCGCGCGAGCACGGCGGCGCGGTCCTCGGGACGGTCGAGCGCGTGGGTCACCTCGAGCACCTCGACGCCGTCGTCCACCTCCTGGTGCTCGCGCATCCCGACGACGGCGAGGAGCAGCACGTCGTGGCCCTGCCTCACCAGCTCGTGGGCGAGCACCCGCGCATGGTCGCCGACGCCGTCGGAGCCGGGGGCGGCCCGGCCGACGACGAGGGCGATGCGCATGGGTGAAGGGTAGGGCCGGGCGAGCGGGGGACGGGGGTGCCGATGCCGGGCCCGGTCTGGACCGCGCCGGTGAGCAGGGCCACGCCCGGGGCCTCCGGGGATGCCTCGGGCGAGTGCGGCCCCCGATAGGCTGCTGCGGCCCGCCACCGTCCAGATCCCGGAGGATCAGATGAAGATCGCCGTCGTCGGCATCGGTTACGTCGGCCTGTCGAACGCCGTCCTGCTCTCGCAGCGGCACGAGGTCGTGGCGGTCGACCTGGACGCGGAGAAGGTGAAGGCGGTCAACGAGCGTCGCTCGCCGATCGTCGACGCCGAGATCACCGCGTACCTCTCCGGGCACGAGCTGGACCTGCGGGCCACCACCGACGCCGCGGACGCCATCGCCGGCGCCTCGTTCGTGATCGTGGCGACCCCCACCGACTACGACCCCGAGACCAACTACTTCAACACCGGCTCGGTGGAGTCGGTGATCCGCCAGGTGGCGGCCGTCGACGCCTCGGCCGTGGTTGTCGTGAAGTCGACGATCCCGGTGGGCTTCACCGAGCGGGTGCGCGAGGAGATTCCGGGCGTCACGATCCTCTTCAGCCCCGAGTTCCTGCGCGAGGGCCGGGCGCTGCACGACAACCTGCACCCCTCGCGCATCGTCGTCGGCTCGCGCGACGAGGTCGGCCAGCGGTTCGCGGACCTCCTCAAGGAGGGCGCGCTCGAGGACGACGTGCCGGTGCTGCTCACCGACTCCACCGAGGCCGAGGCCATCAAGCTCTTCGCCAACACCTACCTGGCGCTGCGGGTGGCCTACTTCAACGAGCTCGACACCTATGCGGCGGTGCGCGGCCTGGACTCCGCGCAGATCATCGAGGGCGTCGGCCTCGACCCGCGCGTCGGCACGCACTACAACAACCCGAGCTTCGGCTACGGCGGCTACTGCCTGCCCAAGGACACCAAGCAGCTGATGGCGAACTACCGCGAGGTGCCGCAGAACCTCATCAGCGCGATCGTCGACTCCAACACCACGCGCAAGGACTTCATCGCCACCGACATCATCGCCCGCAACCCCCAGACGGTCGGCGTCTACCGGCTGATCATGAAGGAGGGCTCGGACAACTTCCGCGAGTCCTCGGTGCAGGGCGTCATGAAGCGCATCAAGGCCAAGGGCATCGAGGTCGTGGTCTACGAGCCGGCGCTCGACGAGGCGGAGTTCTTCCACTCCGAGGTCATCGCCGACCTCGAGGAGTTCAAGCGCCGCTCCGACGTCATCATCGCCAACCGCCGCACCGACGTGCTCGACGACGTCGCCGAGAAGGTCTACACCCGCGACATCTACGGCACCGACTGAAACCTCCGATACCCGGACGGGGACCCGACGGGCAAGGCACACTGGGGGACGTCCTCCCTCCCCTGTCCTGACCCGTCGACCGCGAGGAGGTCCGCAGCGTGCGGATCCAGATCGTGGGGATCAACTACGCCCCCGAGCCGACCGGCATCGCGCCGTACACAGCCCGCCTGGCCGCCGGTCTCTCCGAGCGCGGCCACGACGTCCGGGTGACCACCACGTTCGCCCACTACCCGCAGTGGCGCGTCGAGCCGGGCTCGGGCTGGTCGCGGCGCGAGGTGCTCGACGGCGTCGCGATGAAGCGGGTGCGTCACTACGTGCCGGCGGATCCGACGGGGGTGCCGCGCGCGCTCTCGGAGGTCTCCTTCGGCGCTCGGGCGGTCGCGAGCCGCTGGGGTCGTCCCGACGTCGTGCTGTGCGTGAGCCCGGCCCTGCTGGCCTCGGCGATGGTCGTCGAGCGGGCGCGGGCGGCCGGCGTCCCGGTGGGGGTGCTGGTGCAGGACATCTACTCCGTGGGGCTGCAGGAGACCTCGCGGGGGCGCGCGGCCCGCGCCATCGGTCGCGTCGAGCGCCGCACGCTGCGTCGGGCCACGGGCGTCGGCGTCATCCACCAGCGCTTCCGCACCCGGCTGGCCGAGAGCCTGGACGTGCCGTGGGAGCGCATCGAGGTGCTGCGCAACTGGACGCACCTGCGCGCGCCGGAGGTCGTCGACCGCGACGCCGTGCGCACCCATCTGGGCTGGGGATCCGACGAGGTCATCGCCCTGCACAGCGGCGCGATGGGCGAGAAGCAGGATCTCGGCACCGTGGTCGAGGCCGCGCGGCTGGCCGACCGGGCCGGGCTGCCGGTGCGCTTCGTGCTGGTGGGCGACGGCGGCCAGCGGGCGCGCCTGGAGGCGCAGGCCGCCGGCGTCCGGCGCCTGGACTTCCTCGACCCGCTGCCCGACCCGCTCTTCGGCAGCGCCCTCGCGGCGGCCGACGTGCTGCTCGTCCACGAGCGCCCGGGCGTGGTGGAGATGGCGGTGCCCTCGAAGCTGACGTCCTACTTCAGCGTCGGACGTCCGGTGCTGGCGGCCACCGAGTCGCACAGCACGACCGCCGAGGAGGTGCGGGCGGCGGACGCCGGCCTGGTGGTCGCGCCTGGCCGTCCCCAGGACCTGCTCGACGGCGTGCGCAAGATCGTCGTCGACGAGCGTCGCGACCGGTGGGCCGACAACGGCCCGCGCTACTGCCGCGAGGTGCTCTCGGAGTCCGTGGCGCTGGACGCCTACGAGCGCTGGCTGGCCTCGCTGGCTCGCTGAGGGCCGGCTGAGGGCCGGCGCCGGCACCTGTTCTTCTCAGCGCTGCTCGACGCCGAGCGGCGCGGTGAGCGTCGTGCCCGGCGGCACGTCGCGGGTCACCAGCGCGGTGGCGCCGATGGTGCTGCCGGCGCCGACGGTGACGCCGCGCAGCACGGTGGCGCGGGCGGCCACCCACACGCCGTCCTCGAGGACGATGGGCGCGTTGTCGAACTCGAAGGTGGGGCTGCGGCGGTCGTGGCTGCCGGTGCACAGCAGCACGTCCTGGGAGACGCACACGTGGCTGCCGATCGTCACCGGCTCGAGGTCGAGGATCCAGGCGCCCTCGCCGATCCAGGAGTGGTCGCCGATGGTGAGCTTCCACGGCCAGTGGATGCGCACCCGGTGGCGCACGAGCACGCCGGTGCCGATGCGAGCGCCGAAGGCCCGCAGCACCGCCACCCGCACCCGCGCCGGCACCCACCAGGGGCGGATCAGGCCCGACGCGATCAGCCAGGCCACCTGCACCACGCGCGGCCGGCCGATCTCGTAGCCGGCTCCGGTGAACCCGGCGAGGTCGCGCTCCATGGGCCGAAGCGTAGGCGGGCGTCGGGGGTGGGGAGGCGCGATCACGTGCGGGCCGGGAAGATGCTACGTAGTATGATGAGGACGGAGGTGGTCCTATGGCTCTGGTCAGTGCTCAGGAGTTCAATCGGTCGCCGTCGCTCGTCAAGGCGATGGCGAAGGACGGCCCGGTCTTCGTCACCGATCGGGGCCGCCCGAGCGTCGTGCTCCTCGACATCGCCGAGTACGAGCGCCTGACAGGCGACGTCACGCTCCATGACGCTCTGCGGATGCGCGTCGACATCGCCTTCGAGCCGGTCGTGGACGAATCGGCAGGACGCGTGGCCGAGCTCTGATGTTCCTGCTCGACACCAATGTCGTCAGCGAGCTTCGCCGACCCTCGCCTGCGCCCTCCGTCGTGCGATGGGCGGCGTCCGCGCGTCGCCGGTCCTGCTTCATCAGCGTCATCACCGTGCGCGAGATCGAGGCAGGAGTGCTGAAGGTCGAACGTCGGGATCCCGAGCAGGGTCTGCTGCTGCGCACCTGGCTGGAGTCGCAGGTGCTGGTGGAGTTCGCCGACAGTGTGTTGCCGGTAGATCTCGCCGTGGCGCGCCGAGCGGCGGGTCTGCATGTTCCGGACCCGCGTCCTGAGCGGGACGCGCTGATCGCGGCCACGGCTCTGGTCGGGGGACTGGCCGTGGTCACGCGCAACGTTCGAGACTTCCGTGGGACCGGGGTCGACCTGGTTGATCCGTGGGCCTGAGTCCACATCGTGGATGGTCGTCCCGCGATATGGACACCGATTGGGAGCCGGCCAGCCGCCCCGCCTACTCTCGACCCATGTCCTCGACCTGGTTGACCAAGCGGCGCGCAGTGGATCACTGCCGCGTGCGCTCGTCCCTGTGTCGTCTCCGCTGACGGGACGCCGAGCGCTCTAACCCGACTGTTCGTCTTACGACAGTTCGAGTCGCCCGTCCCGGTCGCCGCAGCCGCGGCCCTGGCCCTTCCCCGACGACTCCTCTGAGGTGTGGACATGTCCCTCCCTTCGACCGATCCGGCGTCCGCCGCCCGCTCCGGCACGGCCGGCGCCCCCGGCGTCCCTGCCGGCATCGACCCGCGCGGCCCGCAGTTCACCGCGTCGATCACCGTGGTCGTCCTGGTCGCGATCCTGGCGCTGCCGAGCACGGCCGCCACGGTGCTCGTCGCGATCCAGACCGCGCTCTTCGCGCTCGGCGCCGTCCGCGGCGTCCAGCACACTCCGCACGCCTGGGCGTTCAAGCGGTTCGTCCGTCCGCGCCTGACGGCGCCCACCGAGCTCGAGGACCCCGCCCCGCCGCGGTTCGCCCAGGCCGTCGGCCTGGCGTTCCTGGTGGTCGCGCTCGTCGGCTACGTCTCGGGCGCCACCCTGCTCGGCCAGGTGGCGGTCGGCTTCGCGCTGGTCGCCGCCGTGCTCAACGCGGTCTTCCGGTTCTGCCTGGGCTGCGAGATGTACCTGCTCATCAAGCGTGTCACCGCCTGACCCGCACCGCCAGACCGCACCACCTGCACAGCCCCAACTCATCACCGTCGTGATCCGACGCAACGAAAGCGAGAACAGCATGAGCCGCGAGACCGCACTCGTCTCCGCCCAGTGGGTGGAGGAGCACCTCGACGACGCGAACGTCGTCCTGGTTGAGGTCGACGAGGACACCACCGCGTACGACAAGGGCCACATCAAGGGCGCCATCAAGCTCGACTGGACCACCGACCTGCAGGACCAGGTGCGTCGCGACTTCGTCAACAAGGCGCAGTTCGAGGAGCTCCTCTCGGCCAAGGGCGTCTCCAACGACGACACCGTCGTGCTCTACGGCGGCAACAACAACTGGTTCGCGGCCTACGCCTACTGGTACTTCAAGCTCTACGGCCACACCGACGTCAAGCTGCTCGACGGCGGCCGCAAGAAGTGGGAGCTGGACTCCCGCGAGCTCGTCGCCGACGAGGTCTCGCGTCCGGCCACCTCCTACACCGCGCAGGAGCAGGACGCCTCGATCCGCGCCTACCGCGACGAGGTCGTCGCCGCGATCGGCACCCAGAACCTGGTCGACGTCCGCAGCCCCGACGAGTACGCCGGCCGCCTCCTCGCCCCGGCCCACCTCCCGCAGGAGCAGGCCCAGCGCGCCGGCCACATCCCCACCGCCGCGAGCGTGCCGTGGAGCAAGGCCGCGAACGACGACGGCACCTTCAAGTCCGACGACGAGCTGCGCGAGATCTACACCGAGGCCGGCGTCGACTGGAGCAAGGACACCATCGCCTACTGCCGCATCGGCGAGCGCTCCTCGCACACCTGGTTCGTGCTCAAGGAGCTCCTCGGCCAGGAGAACGTGAAGAACTACGACGGCTCGTGGACCGAGTACGGCTCCCTCGTGGGCGTCCCGGTCGTCCTGGGCGACGAGCGGGGCGAGGCCTGATGTGCGGCGCCACCGCGGGCGGTCTCTCGCTCGACGGCGTCAACGTCGCCAAGGAGGCCGTGGTGCAGGGCCAGGTGCTGCGTGGCGGTGAGCCCGTCCCGAACGCCTACGTCCGCCTCCTCGACCGCTCCGGCGAGTTCACCGCCGAGGTGCCCACGTCCGCGTCGGGCCACTTCCGGTTCTTCGCCGGCGAGGGCGAGTGGACGCTGCGCACCCTCGCGCCGAAGGCCGACCCGGTCGACCGCGCCGTCGTCGCCGCGATCGGCTCGGTGGCCGAGGTGACCGTCGAGATCTGATCCACCGCTCATCCGCTGCGGCCCGATCCCCGAACCGGGGGGTCGGGCCGCGGTGCGTTCACCTCGCCGACATCCCGACGGTTCGGGGTGGACGCATAGTCGGATGGGTGCGGGCCTGCAACGGTCTAGACCGATGCGCGCTAGACCGGTTCATCTGCCGTTTCCCGTGGCGTCGTCCGGCGTCGGCGTGAGAGCGTTCTTCAAGCACGCGGCAGCGCTGCCGTTCGCCTCCCCAGACGTCGGGCCACCGTCGTTTCGCCTCCCCAATCCGCTCCCTGCTTCAAGGACCCCCCATGAAGAAGACCTTCGCCACCGTCACCGCTGCCGCGCTGATCTCGCTCCCGCTGGCCTCCGCGCAGGCGGCCGACACCTACCCGTCGGCTCCGGCCGGCTCCTCGAAGTACACCGGCCCCACGCAGGCCGACGTCAACGAGCCGGTCACCTTCGGCATCACGCCGCAGGGTGCGTCCAACGTCGCCGAGCGCGGCCCGGCCCCGCTGAGCAAGCAGCGCGGCGTCATGAAGGTCGTCGTCAAGATCGGCCCCGAGGGCAAGCTCAAGCAGCGCTTCGCCTTCACCCGCATCGGCCGCATCAGCGCCAAGAGCACCTTCACCACCGGCAAGCTCAAGCACAAGGGCACCTACCGCGTCGTCGTGCTGTTCCGCCCCTACAACACCGACATCGTGGGCAAGTCCCGCACGGTCTACAAGATCCGCGTGCGCTGACGCACGATCTCCTCGTTCCACCTCCTCGGGAACCCGCGTCTCGCTAGCCTGCTGCCATCGTGAGACTCCGGATTCCCGCGGCCCTGCGCCGCCGCAGCGTCTACCTGCCCCTGGGCATCGTCGCCGCGGTGGCGCTGCTGGTTCTGGGGGCCGTCGCCTGGCGCGTGCTGCAGGTGCGCGGCGATCTCAACGACGCGCGCAGCGACGTCAAGCAGATGCGCAAGCACCTGGCCCAGGGCGACACCGCGGGAGCCGAGCGGTTCCAGGATCAGCTCGTCGAGCACGCGCAGGCGGCCGCCTCGGGCGTCGACGGCCCGATCTGGTCGACGCTCGCGCACCTGCCCCGCTTGGGTGACGACGCCCGCGCGGTGCGCACGATCGCCCACGTGGCCGACGACCTCGTCGAGCAGGCGCTGCCCTCGCTCACCCAGATCTCCGACGATCGCAGCCGGCTGGTGCCGAAGGACGGACGCATCTCGCCGGCGGCCGTGGCCGATCTGAAGCAGCCGGTGACGCAGGCGGCCGAGGCGCTCGCGCGTGCCCGTCAGCGGCTCGCGGAGACCCCGTCGAACCACCTGGTCGGCCCGGTGGCGAAGGGCTGGCGCAAGGCCACCACGCAGATCGACGACCTCGCCAGCGCGGCGCGGGCCGCGCGGATCGCCGTCGACGTCCTGCCCGGCATGCTCGGCGGCGACGGCGAGCGCCGCTACCTGCTCGTGCTCCAGAACTCCGCGGAGGTCCGCTCCACCGGCGGCCTGGGGGGCGCCGTCGTCGAGCTGGTGGCCAAGGACGGCCGCATCGAGCTGGCCCGGCAGGTGCCGGGCAACACGCTGGTCTACCCCGACGAGGTGCTGCCCTCCACGCAGGCCGAGCGCGACAACTTCGGCGAGCTGCCCACGAAGGACTTCCGCGAGACCAACCAGATCCCGGACTTCCCGAGGGTCGCGCAGGTGTGGCGCGCGCTGTGGCAGAAGCAGTACCCCGGCCAGGTCGACGGCGTCATCGCCACCGACCCCGTGCTGATGGCCTCCCTGCTGAAGGTGACCGGCCCGGTGACGGTGGAGGGAGTGCAGGTCACCTCGAAGAACGCCGTACGCCTCCTGCTCTCCGACACCTACCGCCGCTTCCCCGACCCGGCCGACCAGGACCGCTTCTTCCAGGGCGTCGCGGCCACCGTCTTCACCCGCCTCTCGGCCGGCACCGACGACGTCTCCGGCCTGCTCTCCGTGCTGGGCCAGGGCGTCGACCAGCGCCGCATCCTGGTGCGCAGCTTCGACGGCGCCGAGCAGCGCGAGCTCGGGGGCACCACCATCGCCGGCGCCCTGCCCCGCACCGCCACCGACCGTCCCGAGGTAGGCCTCTACCTCAACGACGGCTCCGGCTCGAAGATCGCCTTCTACCTGCGCTCGCGCCAGCGGGTCACCGCCACCGCCTGCGTGCGCGGCCGCCAGCAGCTGCGGGTCATCGAGGAGCTGCGCTCCACCCTCACCCCGGCCCAGGCCACGAGCCTGCCCGACTACCCGGCCGGCCCGTTCGAGCAGTACGGCTACACCCGCGGCACCCAGCTGCTGAAGGTGGTGGCCTACAGCCCGATCGGCGGCCGCATCGACCGCCTGACCATCAACGGCCAGGACGTCGGCACCCTCACCACCTACCGCGACGGCACGCGCACCGTCGCCACCAGCACCCTCACCTTCAAGCCCGGCGACGACGTGCGCCTGGTCTGGGAGATGACCTCCGGCCGCGGCCAGACCGCCGCCCCCCACCTCGAGGTCACCCCCGGCGTCGTCACCCCGAACGACTCCGCCGGCCCCAGCGCCTGCCGCGCCGGCTGACCCGACGGCCCGCCGGTCGTCGGTGGTCAAGCCAGGTCTTCGGTGGTCGAGCGAGGTCGCCGGCGGTCGAGCGACGTCCCCGGTGGTCGAGTCTGTCGAGACCCCCGCACCGACCCATCCGCCGAACGAACAGCCGAGCCCGAACAGACCGACGGCCCGACCACCAGGTGGTCGAGCCGTCGATCGTGAATGTCAACCAGCGGTCAGCGTCGACGCCCCCGCCGCGAGCCCGAGCGCGAGCCCGCGGAGGCCCGCGCACGCTGCGGCGCTCCCGGAGCGGGGGCCGCGCCGACGTCGGTGGTGTAGTAGCCGGTGTAGTAGCCGGTGCCGCTCTCGCGGCGCGGCACCCGGTTCACCACGAGGCCGAGCACGCGGCCCTGCACGGCGCTGAGCGAGCCGAGGGCGTCGGTGAGCTCGGCGTCGACGGTGCGGTTGTGCGAGACCACGACGATCGCGCCGTCGCAGACCCGCGAGAGGATCGCGGCGTCGGTGACGGGCAGCAGCGGCGGCGCGTCGATGACGACGAGGCCGTCGCGGGAGAGCTCCTCGATGAGGTGCTGCATGGCCTTGGAGCCGAGGAGCTCGGAGGGGTTCGGCGGGATGGAGCCAGCGGCGAGCACGTGCAGCCCCTCGAAGTCGGGGCTGTCCTGGATGACGTCGTCGAGGGTCACGCGGCCGATGAGCACGTCGGTGAGGCCGGCGCCCTCCACGAGGCCGAAGCCGTCGGCCACCGAGGGGCGGCGGAGGTCGCCGTCGACGAGGGTGACGTGCTGGCCGGAGATCGCGATGGCGGCGGCGAGGTTGGCGGCGGTGGTGGACTTGCCGTCGTTCGGCTGCGGGCTGGTGACGACGATGACCCGGGGCGGGTTGTCGACGTCCATGTAGGAGATCGAGGTGCGCAGCTTGCGGAACGCCTCGCCGGCCTCCCAGCCCGAGGAGCCGGACGACTTGGAGACCGCGAGCTGGGCGGCGCCGGTCTCCGACTGGGTCTCGAGCTGCTTGATGGCCGGCACGCGACCCATGACTGAGACGCCGAACTCCTTGTCGAAGTCCGTGGAGCTCTTGATGCGGCGGTCGAGGCGCGAGCGCACGACGGCGTAGGCGACGCCGAGCAGCAGGCCGACGGCGATGCCGAGGGCGAGGTTGCGCTTCGGGTTGGGGGAGACGGGGGTGCTAGGCAGGGCGGCGGAGTCGACCGGCCGCACGTTGACGGTGGGTCGCGAGACGTCGTTCGGGTTCTCGATGTCGGCGACCTCGGCGGCCACGGCGCGCACCCAGGCGTCGGCGAGGCGCTGGGCCGCGCGGGGGCTGTCGGCCTTGGCGGTGATCTGCAGGAGCACGGTGTCGAGCGGCTGCTCGACGCTGATGTCGCTGATGAGCGACGACGGGCTGGTGGTCAGCCCGAGGTCGTCGATGACGCGCTGGGCCACCGAGCGGCTCTGCGCCACCTCGACGTAGGACTTCACGCGCGACTTGGCCAGGGTGTCGTTGACGGCCCCGATGGTCGGGTCGTCGCTCTGGCCACTGCCGTCGGTGGGCACGGAGACGCCCACCAGGCCGTTCGCGTTGGCGGCGTACACCTTGGGCTGCGTGAGGGTGTAGAGCCCCATCGCGGCACCGCCGAGGGCGACGAGCACGAGCACGCCGACCCAGTAGGTGCGCAGCACGCGGAGGTAGTCGCTGAGTTCCATCGGCGCGGGCGCCTTTCTCGGGGGGAGTGCGAGGATCGGGCCCGTGAGCTCTCAGACGGCCCTGCCCGTGTGCGTGGATCTTAGGGCGATCGGCGCGCGCGTACGGGTGGAACTGAGCGGTTGTGGCCGTGGTCTCGCACAGGCCGAGATCGAGCGCGCCTGGAGCCGCTGCCTGGTGCCGGCCGACGAGCCGGGGGAGCCCGACGCCGTGCTGCACGCCCTGCTCGATGACGACCCGGCGGTGGTGGCCGAGGCCTACGCCCGTGGCGACGCGGCCTACGCGGAGCTGGTGCCGCTGGTGCATGAGATCTCGCCACGGGTCACCGATCTCGCGCTGCGACTGCGCGCCATCGACGACGTCCTGCTGCTTCATGCCGGCGGTGTCAGCGACGCCTCGGGCCGCACGGCGGTGCTGGTGGGCCCGTCAGGGGCCGGCAAGACCACGGCGGTGCGCCGCCTCGCTCGGCGCTTCGGCTACGTCTCGGACGAGACCATCGCGATCGCCCCCGACCTCTCGATCACGCCCTACCCCAAGCCCTTCTCGGTGTTGGACCGTGACGATCACTGGAAGTCGCAGCACGCGCCGGAGGCGCTGGGTGCCCAGCCCACGCCGAGCGCGCCCCGGGCCACGATGATCCTCGTGCTCGACCGCGTGGCCGGGCACGACGGCGTCGACGTCGAGGAGCTCGATCCCCTCGAGGCTATCGCCCTCCTCGCCCCGCAGTGCGCCTTCCTTGCCGCCCGCTCCCACCCCCTCCACCGCCTCGCAGCCCTCCTCGACGCGATCGGCCCGGTCCGCCGCGTCCGCTACGCCGAAGCCGACGACCTCGCCCCCCTCCTCCTCGAGTGGGGCCTCGACGACGACGTCATGCAGGCGGAGGAGGCCTTCGGTGGTCGAACTACGGACAGTGGTCGAGCTTGTCGAGACCCTCGCACCGACGCAGAAGCCGAGCCGAAGCAATCTGCGGAGCCGACGACCACCGACGACCAGGCCCCGGCGATCGAGCAGAGTCCGACGAGAGTCGAGACCCGCGAGCTCCCCCCGCCTCCGCCGCCACCCCCACCCTCCGACGTCCCCCAGTGGCGTCTGGCCGACGCCCACGACGTCTACGAATCCCCGGATGGCCGCGTCGCCCTCCTCCTAGGCGACCGCTACCTCGTCACCAGCGGCCCCGCAGGAGCATTGCTCGTCGCAGCACGTCGCCGCGGTGCGGTGACCCTCGACGGCGCAGCAGAGGCACTGACCGACCAGGACGGCATCGAGCCAGAGCACCTGCGCGACGTCGCCCACGCACTCCTGGCAGAGCTCGTGGAGCACGGCGTCCTGACGCCCGGCTGAGCCGCTTCCAGGCGTGGCCGGGCAGACCGCTTAACAACCAGTTCACGGGATGGCCTAGACCGGTGGTCCGGATCTAAGCAGTTCATTAGGCACCCGTCTCGGGCTGCCCTAGCCTTCGGGGTAGGCAAGGTTGCCTACCCCCTCCCCTGAACACGGCGCTAACTCCAGCGCTCTCCCGCAAGGAGCTCCCATGACCACGCTCGACCACTCGACGCCTGCCGAGGACGCGGCCGGCGCTGGCATGTCCCGCCGCGCCCTGGTTCGCACTGGCGCCATCGGCGCCGTCGCCGTGCCGGCGATCACCATCGCCTCGGCCGCCCCGGCTCTCGCCGCGGCCACCTCCGCCACCGACAGCGGCTCCACCGCTCTCGCCGCCAGCCTGCGCGTGGGTCGCGCGGGCAAGATTCTGAACCCGGCGGTGACCATCACCAACACCGGCACCTACACCACCACCGGCCTCGCGGTGACCCTGACGATCGACTGCCTCAGCGCGCTCCCGGTGGCCTCGCTCCTCCCCGTCGTCAACGGCGTGCTGGGTGGCAGCACCAAGGACGCGGCCTCCTCCACGCCGTCCGGCTGGGCCGCCTACAAGACCGGCAGCATGATCCCGCTGGTCGGCAACCTGACCAAGACCGTCCTCGGCTCGGTGACGTTCCGCTACGTCTCGAACACCCAGCTGAAGCCCGGCGAGTCCGTCGTCCTGAAGCCGGTCATCACCCTGCCGACCTCCAAGCCGCTCTACGCTGTGGCTGGCTCGGCCACCCCCGGTACGGGCCTCCCGTCGCCGCTGCTGGCGATCAACCTCTGAGAGGTACCGCATCTCTGAAGCAGAATCCCCTACTCCCGCTGACTCTCCCTTGAGTCAGCGGGAGTCGGTGTTTCTGCTGCCTGCCGTCGTTCTCCCGTACCTCCAGAGCCTCGGCATCCGTGCCTTGGCGATCAAGGGCCCGTTTCTGGCTAGCCAAGGGCTGCGTGATCGTGACTGGCTTTCGCTGGATGTGGACCTGTGGGTCGATCCGCCACGTTTGGAGGACGCGCAAACGGCCTTGGCGGACCGCGGCTGGGTCGGATTCGGTCTCTCCACCGCTCCGCACCTCTATCCACGCCACTCCGTGACGCTGCGACACCCGTATTGGCCGACCGAGATCGACCTGCACCGCCTCTTTCCGGGCTTCTTGAGGGACTCGGACGAGGTGTTCGACCAGGTCTGGTCGCGTCGTATGGAGATTGACTGGTGCCATCAGGTCGTGCCGATCCCGTCGCCGGCTGACCACGTGCTCATCGCAGCGCTGCATGTTCTGCGGGACCGCATGACGCCAGCTGGCCGCGCCAGGCTGGAAGATCTTGCGGAGAGATTCCAGGGGATGCACTCGGCCCAGTCCCTGCTCACGGCTGCGACGTCGACCGGCTGCGCCGGCTCAGCCGGCGCTTTCCTCACCATGCTCGGCCTTGTGGCTCCCGCAGAGCACGGGCTCCATCCGGAGCTCGCCGAAGCCTGGCGCGATCGCACGACGGCGGTAACGACCACCTTGCGGCCCTGGCTCCGCGAGATCGGGCAGGCGCCGTGGCCCTCACGTCCGAAGCTGCTGTGGCGTGCCTTCTGGTCCGATCGAGCCGAACTCGAACGACAACGTCTCCGCCAGCTCGGCACCTTCGGGTTGCTGTCGGCCCGAGTCGGCCGATGGGCTCGCGCCTTCCGAGCTCTTCCCCGGCTGTTCGGTGCGGGTGGCCGCCCGTGAGTGAGTGGAAGGTTGCACCCGGGGTAGCGATGACCACTGATGGCGCTCGCTGCGTCGTCGTGTTCGTGCGGGCCGATCATGAGCCACGGGTGGTCTCGGGCCTCAGCGGTCAAGTGCTCGCGGCCGTCGATCATCGTCCTGGCTCCACCGCCGAAGTCGGCCGTGGATTTGCCACGCTGTTCAAGAACGAGCCCACGGAGGAAGAGCTGGAGCCTCTTCTGCGAGCTCTCGTCCAGGCAGGTTTGGTCATTCGCATCGAGCGTTGACCGCTGGCTGCGCTGTGTGGGGCCCGCCACGCACTGTGGATCCGGTCCTGCGGTGAATCCCCGGACACAGCACGGCGGCTGTGGAACGCTTTCTTCAAGCTCGAATCCCTCCCCCCACATCGGGATCTCGACGCGTTCTTCGAAGGAGATCCGATGTCTGGCCCGCCGCCTCCCAGTGCCCATCTGTCGGCACTCGCCGGACGGCGAGCGTTGCTGGTGGCGGCCACCGGAGGACATCTGGAGCAACTGGTCCGGTTCTCCCGTCGTCTCGAGTGCAGCGACGAGAGCCGCTTTGTCACCTTCGACTCGCCTCAGAGCCGCTCGCTCCTCGCCGGCCGAGACGTGCTCTACGTCCCCTACGTCTCGCCTCGTGACTGGCGGGGCGTAGCCAGCGCTGCGAGGCTGATCCGCCGTTCCGGTGTGGAGCCGTTCGACGCCATCCTGAGCACCGGGGCGGCCGTCGCGCTCGCCGCTCTGCCTGTGGCGTCGCGGCAGCGGCCCTACTTCTACATCGACACCATCTCCCGCTTCGACGCCCCGTCGATGACCGGTCGGATCATGGCGAAGGTCCCCGGCGTCCGCACGTTCACCCAGCACGAACACCTGATCAATGCCACATGGCCGTACGCGGGATCGGTGCTGGACGACTATGCGGGCGCCTCGGTGCCTCTCGCGGATGGCGCGCTGAGAATCTTCGTCACCCTCGGGACGATCCGGCCCTACCGCTTCGACGCGGCGATCGACGCGCTTCTCAGGCTGCTGGGGCCGGACGACGAGGTGGTCTGGCAGGTCGGCGAGACCACGCGAGACGGACTCCCCGGGACGTCGCACACCTACCTGACAGACGAGGAGTTCAAGGACAACGCTAGAAGGGCGGACGTCGTCGTCACCCACGCTGGCGTGGGCACGCTCCTGGGGCTGGCTGATCTGGGAGTGCGTCCGGTCGTGCTACCCCGAAGGGCCCATCGAGCCGAGCACGTCGATGACCACCAGATGCAAGCTGCGCGCGAGTTCTCTCAGCGGGGTCTCTGCCGCTCGGTCGAGGTCGACGAGCTGGCTCGCGAGGACCTTCTCCAGGCACCCGGCGCGGTCTCGGTCGTGACGCATGGCTGAAGTTCCCGCCCTGTGCTTCGTGATGGACCGGCTCAGCCCGCACCTGGGAATGGAGCGCGCCGCTGCTGAGCTGCTCGAGACCTCGATTGGCGCGCATGCCGTGACAGTCGTCCTCTATGGGGTCGAGGCGCCATGGCCGACGCCGATTCTCAATCTTCAGGGGAGTGCGGGTCTGCGCGGTCGTCTGCAGGCTGCTCTCCGGTTGAGACGGGTGCTTCGCCACGAGGCCCACCGCACGGTGGTCTGCGTCGGGATCTGGGCGTTCACGACCACAGCGGTCGCCCTGCTGGGCACCCGGCGCCGAGTCGTGCACTGGGAGCACTCACTGCTGCCATGGCGTATCGAGAACGAGCCCAAGGTCCGTGCGGCATCACTCCTATGGCGACGATGGTCGCGACGTGCATCTTGCGTAGTCGCAGTCAGTGAGGCAACTGCGCACTGCTCCAAGGCGAGTGGTCGACGCTATTCCGCGCCCACGCACGTGATCCCCAATGTCGCGGTTGCCGATGGATGGGCGCCCAACTTCGAGAACAGGAAGGACCGGCGTCGGACCACGCTGGTTGGCATTGGCAGCCTCAGCCGGCGGAAGAACTGGGATGTCGCGGTTCGGGCGCTTGCGGACCTGCCCGAGTGCTTCACGCTGGACCTGTTCGGTGACGGCGAAACCCGCCAGGAGTTGGTGGACTTGTCTCGCGAGCTGGGGCTTGAGGGACGACTGCGGATCCACGGTCACGTGCCTCAGGCCGCACAGCATCTGAACGAGGACGTTGTCATGGTGCATCCGTCGTATGCGGAGACCTATGGGTACACCCTCTTCGAGGCTGCCTGCGCGGGCGCACCCGTCGTCTGCCTACCGATGCCGGTCATGGACGAAGTTGTGGGATCCGCAATTCCCGGGGTGGTCGCGGCGGGGACGAGTCCGAAGGACTTCGCGAAGGCGGTCCAACAGGCGGCTTCAACAGACGTAGATCCAGTGATGGTCGAGCGCGCGCTCGAGTCGCTCACGCCTAGCGCTGTTTCTCAGCAATGGCGCCGGCTCTTGGAGAGTCTGTGAACGCGTTGACGGCAATGCGGCCGACGATCCCGCGCCTCCCGCTCAGGAAGCTCGCCGTGCCCTTCGACCAAGGGCTCTCCAGCGCGATCACTTTCTTGTTCTCGATCGCCATCGCAAAGGTCTCCTCTGCGAGCGATTTCGGTGCCTTCGCCCTTGCTTACGTAGTCATGTGGGTCGCCACAGGGCTGTCCCGGGCTTTCTGCGGCGAGACGGCGATGCTGCGAGTTCCACACGACGGCTTTGAAAAATTCACCTGGACGTCGAGCATTCTCGGCATCGCTCCCGTTCTCGGCGTCGTCATCGGAGTGGCGTCCAGCCTGGTCGCCGTAGTTCTGATCCCCGACCACCTGGGGATCTTCATAGCGACCGCAATCGCTCTCCCCGGCCTTCTGCTGGCAGACGCTGCACGCTACCGCTTCTACACCCATTCCGTCCCGACGCGGGCGATGATGCTCGACCTGATCTGGTGCCTGCTGGCGGCCGCGACACTCGTCGTCGTCGTCGTTAAGCCAGCAGCGCTGACATCCGGTGAGCTCGTGGTGGTCTGGGGTGGTACCGCCGCGCTGGCGGCTGGGGTCTCTCTAATGGCCGACCCCCTCGGCCAGCTTCGTCGAGGTGCTATCGCGGCGGATCTCAAAGAGCATGGGAGGTTCGGCTTGAAGCTAGCTCTCGACTTCGGTGCTGGATCCGGGATCTTCCAGGCCTCGCTGCTTCTTGTGCCGTTGGTAGCCAGTCTCGAGGTGTCAGGCGGGCTGAGGGCCTCCTACGCGGCCATCGGGCCATTCAACGTTCTCGCGATGAGCGCAACCGTCATCGCAATTCCGCGGATGCGTCGCGCGTTCGTTGAAGAGCCTCGTCAAGCCTGGCGTCTTGCATCAGTCGCTGGGGTCTGCATCGTCCTGGCCTCTTCAGCTTTCAGCCTGGCTCTCCTGCTTCTCCCCACCGCGTGGGGTCAGCTCGCCTTCGGTGAATCCTGGGGTTTCGTTGGTTCCGCCCCAGCCTTTCTGGCAGTCGGGCTCGGACTGCAGAGTGCTGCAACCCTCCAGGTTCAACTCATCAGGCTGTCCGACCGCGCTGGGCAAGCAGCGGCCGTGAGGATTGCCCTGACCCTTCTCCTCGCAGGGGCGCTCATCGGCGGCGCGCATGTTGGAGGAGCAACGCTAGCGGGGGTGGGCTCTCTGGCCGGGGCCGTCGTCGCCCTCGCGGTCTGGGCTCTCCTTGGGCTGAGTTCGACTCGGGTAGGAGCGGAGGAATTAAGGCGATGAGAACAACGATCGAGGGGATGCAGAACGTACCTCGCAAATCTTCCACCTCGCATGGCGCGCGAAGCGGATTGCTGTTCTTCGGACTAGTCTACGTCGCCTATTTCGGATTCGGATCAGTCAACATCGTTCCATTGCGCGGAACTGTGCCCCCGTCAACACTGGTCCTCGCACTGAAGGCACTGGCCTTCTTCTACATTGGTGTTGCTTTAGTGTGGTGGATGGCAAAGGGTACGCGTGTTGCCGCCGAGGAGCTGAACGCAAAGGCGAGTCCCGATGGTCTGCGGCGTTTCAGGAGCATCGCGATTGCGATCGGGACCCTTGCTGGAGCTGGAATCATTTTCCAGTTTCGGGCCATCCCGCTCTTTCTAGGCGAGGGCCGACTGTCCGCTTCGGGATATCTTACGCTTTTGAGCTATGGACTGATCCTTGGGATCGCGCTGCACGGGTCGAGTCGGCTGAAGGACGACCGCTCGCAATGGCGGGCAGTCGTCGCAGGTACATCGGCGGTTGTCCTTCTCCTGCTAGGATTTCGCACCTTCATGCTTTTGGCCATCCTTACAGTTTTCTTCGCGGGATGGCTTGGCAGGCAGTTTAGATTCGGAATTCGATCAGGCGCATTGGCTGCTGCAGGCCTGTACGGGCTGTCGTGGCTTGCTGTCTATCGATTTGGCGCTGGAGAGCAGTCGCTCTTCAACCAATATCGCCGCCTGGGCATGACGGATCGTGAGCTGACTATTGCGCCCATCTGGGCAACGCCGCGCGAGGGTGTTGGTGTTCTCTCGATCCTCCGGGAGCGGATTCCTCAGTCGTACCCGCACCTCGACGGCGACATGATCTGGTCCGCATTTCAGTCAATTCTTCCCGGAGAGCAGTTGGGACCGCGACTTCTGGTGGCTGGCTATGTCGAAGGACGTCAAGGTGTGACGATCACGCCTTCGATCCTCGGAGAGCCTTATGTTGATTTCGGCGAGACTGGCGTCTACATTTTCATGTTCGCGCTCGGTGCCTTTCTGGCGACCCTATATCTCTGGTCGCTCCGAGCTCGGACTTGGGCGCCGCAGGTCGCTTACGCGTTCTCCTTGTCGGCTGCAATTCTTGATATCCATTCGGGATTCTTGGATGTCGCCGTGTATGTGTCCATTGCTGTTCTAATTGCATGGGCGCGACGGGCGGAGCGGGTGAGTAGGCGACGGTCAGGAAGCGCAGTTCGGCCGATTGTCGCTACGAGAGTTCGAAGGAGCTGATTTTGAGTCGAGCCGGAATTATGGATCGAAGAAGTGGATTCTTCGCCTTGAAGCTCGTGTCGGCGAGCGACGAGAGATCGTCGTTGCGTCAAGATATTCAGGGCCTCCGAGCGGTCGCCGTGATTGCCGTTGTTGCGAACCATCTGGCAGAATTTCCGCGCGGCGGATTCGTGGGCGTTGATGTCTTTTTCGTGCTCTCAGGATTCTTGATCACTGGCCTTCTGAGGCGTGAGTTCGAACGGTCGGGCTCGATCTCTTTCCTTAATTTTTATCGGCGTCGAGTAAAGCGAATCCTGCCCGCGGCGATGGCCGTGTTGGCTACTACTGCGCTTCTGGCGAAGGCGCTGCTTTTGCCGCGAGATTCGGCATCCACGGTGATCGATTCCCTTTGGGCCGCATTCTTCGCGGCTAACTTCCGATTTGGTTCCGAGAACATCGATTATTTTAACGTCGACCGACTCATTTCGCCAGTTCAGCATTTTTGGTCCCTCAGTATCGAGGAGCAGTTTTATTTCATTTGGCCGCTCCTGCTGCTATTCACGCTGCGCGCTGCAGAGCGGGACAGGGTTTCGGGGTTCCTTCGATCACTGAGCGCGATCTTGCTCGGCATAGTTTGCTGCGCCTCTTTCTGCTATGCGGTATATCTCACTCAGGCGGATGCGAGCGCCGCCTATTTCTCCTCTTTGGGTAGATTCTGGGAACTCGGAGCAGGTGCATTATTGGCGCTTGTCCAATCAAGTCTTCCGCGGTGGAGTTCGGCGTCGCGGTCTGCTCTGGCTTGGTCTGGTCTAGTAGCGATTTTTGCGTCCATCTTCCTGATGCCCTCCAGTGGCCCCTTCCCTGCCCCTGGTGCGCTTGTTCCGGTCCTCGGAGCCATGTTGGTGATCGCGGCTGGATGCGGAGACCGCGCTGCCCTGGACGGTTATCAAGCGCCACTTCTTCTTCGCATCCGGCCGAGTCAGTATGTGGGGGAGATCTCCTACTCTCTGTACGTCTGGCATTTCCCGGTGATTGTCTTCGCCAATGTTAAATACGGAGACTCTGATGCCGTTCGCGCAGCATCGCTTGGCCTAATTGTTCTTCTGTCGATCCTGAGCTTCAATTTGATCGAGGATCCGATTCGCCGATCTTCGCTCTTTGAAATGAGTCGTCGCGATCGCCGGCGCCGTGGGCGGCATCTCTTCGCGGCTGAGACGCGCCGTGTCTATAGATACTGGCTGCTTGCGGCGGTAGTGATTTTGGCCGCCACTACTAGTGCGCTTTCGCTTCAGCCAGCGGACGCACCGCGTGCATTCAATGTCGCCGCTCCAAGTGAGGGGGCTGCAGCTAGTGCCGACGCGCAGGGAGAGTCTGGCCCTTCAAGGGTTAGGGGGCTTTCGGTTGCACAGTTGCAACGTCAGATCGCCGAGGCGCTAAGTTCTGACGCGTGGCCCAGCGGTGTGAAGGAAGCCGCACTCGGAGCAGCGGGTGGACCACAAGCGCCGCCTGACATTCAGTCGTGTTCTACGGGTGGTCCTGCGTCGCCCTCTTGCTGGTGGGGAGCGCGTTCCCCGCGGAAGACGGCAGTTGTCATCGGCGATTCGATTGCCATGACGTTCGTGAATCCGCTGCGGCAGTCGCTCGGGACTGAGGGATGGCGGATCTATGATTTCGCACAAGCTGGTTGCGTCTTTATGTCCCAGCAGAACGTGAACGATGATCCGACCAACTTGGAGACTTGTCCTCGACGCCGGCAGTCTGCAATTGCATTGATTAAGAAGATTCGACCAGATGTCGTCGTCGTTGCCAACTTGTTCGCAACGACGACGACCACCGCGAGTGGGACTCGGAAGTTGAGTCCCTCGGAAATGTTGGAATCCGTGGGCGAAGAGGTAGCGGAAATTCGCGCCGCTGCGAAGCGGGTCGTGTTCTTGGCTGCTCCCCCTGCTGACATCGATGTTTCAGAATGTCTGCCGCGTAGCAACGGGCCTGGTGACTGTGTCACCAGAATTGATTCGTCGTGGCGGGATTTTGCCGCTGAGGAAGGATCTACTGCGTCAAGGCTCGGTGCAGAGTTCATTGATACCTCGCCATTGTTCTGTGTGCAGGACCTTTGTCCTCCGTTTGTTGGCGAGGTGCCAACGAAAGCAGACCGCCGCCACATGACACCTGCTTACGGCGTCATGATCGCAAGAGCACTTTCTGACCTAGTCAAGAAGGCGATCTCTTAAGTCACCGGACCTCACGCCGCGGTTTACGGGGGTGGCGAACTCAGACCACGTCGACAAGACGGGAGTGAACGGCTCGCCGAGCAGGCTCGTACGCCTGGGCGACCTCGCCCAGCCCGGCGAGGGTGCATGCGCCATCCTCGGGGTCGAGGTAAGCCGAGTCGCCGCGCGCCAGCCGCACGGCGGCGCCGCTGGCATTACGCACCTCCACCTCCCCGCCCGTGCAGATCAGCAGAGAGCGCGCCGAGGTCACCAGGCTGACGCCGTCGGGCTCGGCGTGCGACACCTGGGTGATCGCCAAGGCGAACTCGACGTCGGAGGGGCTGAACACCTCGGTGTCGGCGAGCGCGAACTCGGGGTTGACCCGCGCGATGCGGGCCATGCCGGTGCCGCCGAGGCAGGCGACGAGTCCATCAGGGTCGACGTGCTTGGTGGTGAGGCCGGCTCGCAGCACGTTGTCGCTGCTGGCCATCACCTCCAGGCACAGTCCCTTGAGGTGGGCGTGGATGATGCCAGCCCCGAGGTAGGCGGCCTCGCCGGGCTGGAGCGTCATCCGGTTGAGCATCAGCGAGATGATGACGCCGACGTCGTCGGGGTAGTGCTCGGAGATCTCCACAGCGGTGGCGTAGGCGCGCTTGATGTCGAGGCCGAGCTTGCTCAGGGCGCGGCAGGCCCCGACGACCTCGCCGACTTGGGAGGCGGTGATGCCGGCGGTGAGCAGCCACTCGAGGCGGCGCACGATGCCGGCGAAGCCCGGGTCGGCGCGCAGGTCCTCGGCGAGCTTCTGGGTCAGCGGGGTCTCCAGCGGCGCCAGCACGCGGAGGATCTCCACGGTCGGGCGGAAGCCGATGAGGGAGTCGAAGGTGGTCAGCGCGTAGACCATCTCCGGCTTGTGGTTGTCGTCCTTGTAGACGCGGTGGGGTGCGTCGATCGGGATGCCCGCCTGCTCCTCGTTGGCGAAGCCCTGCTCGGCCAGCGCCTTCGAGGGGTGCACCTGGAGGGAGAGCGGCTGGTCGGCGGCCAGCACCTTGAGCATGAACGGCAGGTCGCCGGAGAGGTCGGAGAGCGGCTTCTCGACGCCGTCGGCGTCGACGGCGGTGGACGGCTGCAGATGGTGGGTGCCGATCCACACCTCGGCCACGGGAGTGCCGTCGGGGCGCGAGCCCAGGAAGCGGGGGATCGCGTCCGGCGAACCCCACGAGTAGTTCTGGACCCCGTTGCGCAGCCGATGCATGAGGTCCACCTTAGGAGGCGGCGATGGTCGGATGCGGAGGGATGCGCGGGTTGTGACGCGGTCGCGTCGGCGTCCAGCCGATCAGCGCTCGGCGCTGAGGCTTTCACGCCGTCGATAGCCTGAGCCCGTGACCGGCACTGCTCCTGCGACGACGCGCATCCTCACCGTCTGCGTCGGCAACGTGTGCCGCTCGCCGCTGGCAGAGCGATTGCTGCGCGAGCGGCTCTCGTCGCTGCCCGCCGGCATCGTGACTGTGGGGAGCGCTGGCGTCCAGGGGCTCGAGGGACGCCCGATGGAGAAGCACGCCGCTGCAGAGCTCGTCCGGCTCGGGGGAGACGCCACTGACTTCCGAGCCCGGCGCCTCACTGCCGAGATCGGCGCCGAGGCCGATCTCGTGCTCACCATGACCCGCGAGGTGCGCCAGGAGGCGCTCGCGGTGCAGCCGCGGCTCATCAAGCGGGCCTTCACCCTCCTCGAGCTCAGCCACCTCGTGCGCTACGCCGTCGAGCAGGAGGCCCCCGTGCGCAGCGTCGGCGAGCTGGTCGCCTACGCCGCACGGCATCGCAGCCACGCCGCGGGCTTCGAGCTCGACGTGCCCGATCCGATGGGCCGCTCCGAGCAGGTGCACCGTGAGGTGGCCGATCTGATCGCGGAGCATGTCGGCGTGGTCAGCGCCCTGCTGGTGCCGTTGCTGCGGGCGCGGGTGGGGTAGGGCTCGACGGCCTCAGCGTCGTGCTGCTCTCTTGTGGGCGGCGGGGGTCTCGACGAGCTCGACCACCGGAGATCGGCTCGACCACCGGAGATCCGCTCGACCACCGGAGGTCGGCGGCCGGGTCTCGACAGGCTCGACGACCGCTCGGCCGAGGGAGGTCAGCGCAGGGCGTCGAGCACCGGGGTCAGGAGCTTCTCGATGTGCGCGGTGCTGGCCTCTGCTGCATCAGGGCCACGGCGGAAGGGATCGCGAACGTCGTGGTCGCCCGAGGCGGTGCCGGCGCGGGCGGCGACGGCGGCGATGACGGCGCGGGGCTCGTCGGGCACCTCGTCGGGGCGCAGCCCCTCGAGGGCGGTGGCGAACTGGCCGAGGGTGAAGACCTTGCGGAACAGCGCCGGCTGCTCGTGGAGGATCGCGGTGCGGTGACTGACCTCGGCGGTCAGCACCAGATCGGCGTGCTCCACCAGGTAGCGGGTGAGCGGCTGGCTGCGGAAGCCGTCGACGTCGACGCCGCGTGCGGTGAGGGTCTCGCCGACGACGTCGTCCACGGGGTGCTGGTCGTAGCCGTGGGTGCCCGCCGAGCCGAACTCGATGCCGGCGTCCGGGCCCGCCAGGTGGCGGGCCAGCAGCTCCATCGTGGGGGAGCGGCAGATGTTGGCGGTGCAGACGAACAGCACCCGCAGCGGCTCGGCCCCGGCGACGGCGGCCCGGGCGCCCCGGGGCTCCTCGACGCCTGCGACGCGTCCGGCCGGTGCGGCCGCCGCGGGGAGGTCGAGGTGGCCGCTGGCGCGCAGGGCGTCGACGACCTCGCCGAGCGCGTCGTCGATCGAGCGCCCGGTGGTGTCGACGCGCACGTCGGCGTCGTCGGGCTCCTCGTAGGGCGAGGAGATGCCGGTGAACTCGGGGATCTCGCCGCGCCGCGCCTTGGCGTAGAGGCCCTTGCGATCGCGGCGCTCGCACTCCTCCAGCGGCGTGGCCACGTGGACGAGGAAGAACGCGCCGCCGGCCTCCTCCACCATCGCCCGCACCTGGGCGCGGGTCTCGGCGAACGGGGCGATCGGGCTGCAGACCGCGAGCCCGCCGTGGCGGGCGATCTCGGCGGCCACCCAGCCGATGCGGCGGATGTTGGTCTCGCGGTCCTCCCGGGAGAACGTCAGCCCGGCGGAGAGGTTGCGGCGCACGACGTCGCCGTCGAGCGAGGTGATCGAGCGCGCGCCCTGCTCGAGGATGCGGTCCATCAGCGCCTGCGCGAGCGTGGACTTCCCGCTGCCGGAGAGGCCGGTGAAGAACAGCACCAGGCCCTGGCGTCCGGGCTCCGGGAGCGCCTGCTCGACGACGGCCGCCACCGCGGCGGGCAGCTCGGCGTCGGGCCCGGGGTCGGGCAGGGCGAGCACGGCGTCGTCGCCGGCGTAGGCGGCGGCCACCTGCACGCCCAGCGCGTGATCGGCCTCGGCGTCACCGTGCGCTGCGAGGGGAACCGCCACCACCACGGCGTCCGGCAGCAGCTCGGCGGCGGCCAGCGTGGCGCGCACCAGCGCCACCGCCGGCAGGACGGACGTGCCGTGCCCGGTGAGGGCCAGCAGGACGACGGGCGTGGTGCCGATCGCCGCGAGCTCGGCGGTGGTGAGCGGCCCCGCGACCGGCACGATCGCGCGCCCGGCGTGCTGCGCGCGCACCTCGGCGGGCGTGAGGTGCAGGCGACGGAACGGGCCGAACTGGGGGCGGGAGAGCACCTCGATCTCCCCGCCGGGCAGCGTCACGCGCGCCAGCGGCAGGCCCTCGGGGTCCACCAGCTCGACGCCGCCCGCGGCCTCGGCGGCGGCGCGGACCTCCTCGGGCAGGCTCAGCGTGACGACGCTGCCCGGCTCGTCGAAGCGGGTCAGGGGTGCGAGCGCCCCGGCGCCGAGCAGCTCGAGGTCGTCGAGCTCGCGAGGGGAGGGGCAGTGCTGCGGAAGGCTCGACACGGGCTCATCCTGCCAGCCGGGCGGGCATCGGGGCCGGGCGTCTGCCGCCGGTCTGGACGGGCCATAGGGTCGGCGGCATGAGCAACGCCGTGCCCCAGCCCCCGCACCACGAGGTGCTCGTCGAGATCCGTCGCTCGGGGTTCCTCGAGGGGCGCCACCGCGGCAGCGTCGTGGCCCTCGACGCCGACGGCTCGGTGGCGTGGGCGGTCGGCGACGCGACCAGCCCGGTGCTGCCGCGCTCGTGCAACAAGCCCGTGCAGGGCCTGGCGATGGTCGAGCTCGGCCTCGAGCTGCCCGACGACCTCCTCGCCCTGGCCTGCGCGTCCCACTCCGGCGAGCAGATCCACCTCGACGGCGTGCGCCGCATCCTGGCCGGCGCTGGCCTGGACGAGTCGGCCCTGCAGACGCCTCTGGACTGGCCGCTGGAGGAGCGCGTGCGCGACGAGCTGCTGCGCGCCGGCGGCGAGCGCAGCCGCGCGCTGATGAACTGCTCGGGCAAGCACGCCGCGATGCTCGCCACCAGCGTGCTGCGCGGCTGGTCGATCGACGACTACCTCGCCCCCGACCACCCGCTCCAGCAGGCCGTCACCGCCACCTTCGAGCGGCTCACCGGCGAGCCGATCGCCGTGGCCACCACCGACGGCTGCGGTGCCCCGCTGCTCTCCGCCTCGCTCACCGGGCTCGCCCGCGCCTTCCGCTCCCTGGCGATCGCGCCTGACGGTCCACAGCGGCGCATCGCCGAGGCCATCCGGCGTCACCCCGAGATGGTCTCGGGCACCACGCGCCCCGAGCGGGCGCTGCTCGGCGCGATCCCGGGCGCCATCGGCAAGTTCGGCGCCGAGGCGGTCTACGTGCTCGCGCTGGCCGACGGTCGGGCGCTGGCGCTGAAGATCGAGGACGGCGCCCCGCGCGCCTGGCCGCTGGTGGCCGCCGCCGCGCTGCGCCGGATGGGCGTCGCCGACGACGTGGGCGTCGACGCCGGCGTCATCGACGCCCTCGCGGAGGTGCCGCTGCTCGGCGGTGCGGAGCGCGTGGGGGAGATGCGCGCGGTGCTCTGACCCCGCGTCCCGAGGCGCCGCTGCTAGCAGCGCTAGCGGGCCGAATCCCTGTGCCGACTGGCCTCCTGTGACTGATCGCACCCTGCTAGCAGTTGTTAGCGCTAGCAATTGCTAGCACACTGGAGGCATGGCGAAGGGCAAGGTCTCGAGCGCGGTCGACACGCTCGGCGAGTACCTCAAGGAGCAGCGGGTCGGAGCCCAGCTCTCCCTGCGGCAGCTCGCCGCGCAGGCCGGCGTCTCCAACCCCTACCTCAGCCAGATCGAGCGAGGGCTGCGACGTCCCTCGGCCGAGGTGCTCCAGCAGATCGCCAAGGCGCTGCGCATCTCCGCCGAGCAGCTCTACCTCCGCGCCGGCATCGTCAGCCCTGACGACGGCGTGGGCGGCAGCGTGGAGCTGGCCATCCTGGCCGACACCGCGCTCACCGAGCGGCAGCGCCAGTCGCTGCTGGACGTCTACCAGTCCTTCCTCGCGATCAATCAGGCCCAGACCGACCCGTCCGAGGACGCCGGGCAGCAGCCCGACGCCTGAGCGTCCGCGGCTCGGTCTCCCGCCGGGCCACCCCCGACCCGTCATCACGACGGACACCTGAAGGAGCCACCAGCATGGCCACGTTCACCCTCCCGCAGCTCGACCTCCCCGCCCTCAAGGACCTCGACCTCAAGTCCGAGGCCACCCAGGCCCTCTACGCCGGCACCGGCGCCCTCGACCTCGCCGTCGAGACCGTGCGCGAGTCGGTCACCGAGTACGTCGCGGACGTCCAGAAGCGCATCGCCGAGGTCCAGAAGGACGTCGAGGTCCGCCTCGCCGACGTGCAGAAGCGCATCGCCGACGTTCAGAAGACCGTCCAGGGCATCGACCTCGAGCCCACCGCCCTGCGCAGCCAGGCCACCGGCGCGGTCAACACCCGCGTCGAGTCCCTCACCGAGGAGGCCAAGGCCCGCCGCGCCGCCATCGAGGCCCGCGTCGCCGAGCTGCAGGCCGAGGCCCGCGCCCTGCCCACCAAGGTGCAGGCCGCCCTCGAGGAGAACGTCGCCACCGCCGGCGCCGCCTACGCCGACCTCGCCAAGCGCGGCGAGGGCGTCGTCGCCCGCCTGCGCAAGCAGGACGCCGTGCAGGACCTCCTCAGCAGCGCCCAGAAGGCGGTCGAGGCCGTCGAGAACGCCTTCGACGCCGTCGAGGACGCCCTCGAGTCCGCTGTCGAGGAGCCGGCCGCCACCGTCAAGGCCGCCGCCCCCGCGAAGAAGGCCACGGCCAAGCGCACCCCCGCCAAGAAGGCGCCCGCCGCCAAGAAGGCCCCGGCTGCGAAGAAGGCCCCGGCCAAGAAGGCTCCGGCGAAGAAGGCCCCCGCCGCCAAGAAGGCGCCCGCGAAGAAGGCTCCGGCTGCCAAGAAGGCCTCGGCCGCGAAGACCACCGGCACCACCGAGCAGTCCTGATCCACCCCCTCCCTCCCCCGCGAACGCGGTCGGCCCTCGGGCCGGCCGCGTTCGTTCGTCTTCGGGGTGCGCGGACGCCCGCGCGGCCCGCGGCCGACCGGTAGGCTCGCGGCGTGCTCGAATCCGTCCTCGAGGCCCAGTTCGGCCTGATGTTCGCGTTGAACCTCGCCCTGCTGGTGGTGAAGCTCTTCGCCTTCATCAGCGCCCTCATGTTCGAGGCGCGGGCCTACGAGGCCGCCGGCAAGCTCACCAAGACCGCCTGGACGCTGATCACCGGCATCGGGGTGGCCGTGGCCCTGGTGGGCCTCGGCGGCATCATCGACCTGGCGTTCACCATCGCCGCGCTCGTCTTCATCCTCGACGTGCGGCCCGCCCTCAAGGGGCTCTACCGGCGCTGAGCGCTCGCGTCCCTCCCTGCTCGCCGCCTCTCGGCGGGTGCGGGGGTCTCGACAGGCTCGACCACCGAAGGGTTGGCTCGACCACCGAAGGGTCGGCTCGACCACCGGCCCTTCTGCATGGGTTCGAGGTGTCAGTAGGCCCCGCGGCTGTTCACCACGGCGCCGATCGTCCGCGCCAGGATGCTGAGGTCCTGGAGCATCGACCAGTTGTCGACGTAGTAGAGGTCCAGGCGCACGGCCTCCTCGAAGGAGAGGTCCGAGCGGCCCGACACCTGCCACAGCCCGGTGAGGCCGGGGCGCACGTGCAGGCGACGGTGGACGTCCTCGGTGTACTCCGCCACCTCGGTGGGCAGCGGCGGGCGGGGGCCGACGAGGCTCATGTCGCCCTTGAGCACGTTCACCAGCTGGGGCAGCTCGTCGAGGGAGAGACGGCGCAGGATCGCGCCCACCTTGGTGATGCGGGGGTCGTGGGCCATCTTGAACAGGCCGCCCTCGAAGCCCATCTCGGCCTTCAGCTGCTCCAGCCGCGCCTCGGCGTCGACCACCATGGTGCGGAACTTCAGGCAGGCGAACTCCTCGCCGCCGCGGCCGGTGCGGGTCTGGCGGAAGAGCACGGGGCCGCGGTCGTCGAGCTTGATGGCCAGCGCGAGCATCAGCAGCACCGGGGCGAAGAAGAGGAGCAGCGCGCTCGCGCCGACGACGTCGAAGGCGCGCTTGCCGAGGGAGGCGGCGTCGCGGGCGGTGGGCGGGCTGATGTGCATCAGCGGGAGGCCGCCGACGGGCCGCACCCGGATGCGCTCGGAGGAGATCTCGATGACGCTCGGGGCCACCACGATGTTGACGCCGCGGCGCTCCAGCGCCCACACCAGGCGGCGCATCTCCTCGCCCGAGGCCACGCCGGCGCCGGCGAGGAAGACGGTGTCGATCGTGTCGTCCTGCGCCATCGCGACCAGGGCGTCGGCGCGGCCCAGCACCGGGACGCCGCCGGGGGTCTCGATGTCGGGGCAGTCGCCCAGGGCGCCGACGAGGTCGTAGCCCAGCCAGGTCTCGCGCCGCAGCACGGCGGCGATCTCGTCGATCTGGGTGCAGGTGCCCACCAGCAGGGTGCGCTGGCGCAGGACGCCGTGACGGCGGGCGGCGTGCACCAGCCGGCGCAGCGCCCAGCGGCCCAGCAGCAGGCCGATCGTGCCGAGCACGAAGGTGGCGCCGAAGAAGACGCGGGAGAGCTGGAACTTCGCCAGGTAGCAGGTGACGCCGATGAGCGCGCCGGTGTAGAGGCTCGCGTTCAGCACGCGCTTGAACTCGTCGGTGCCGGCGCCGAAGACGTTCTCGCGGTAGCCGCGCATCAGGTAGGTCACCGCGATCCAGGCCGCGAGGATCTCGGGACCGATCACGAGCGCCGACCACGTGAGGTCGACCTCGCCGTTGCCGCCGACGCTGACCTCCGCTCGGATCGCGACGCTGACGATGACGGCCAGGGTGATGATGACGGCGTCGAGGAGCACCGCCGTGGCGGGGAGGAACTTGAGAGCACGACTGGCCGCCCGGGTCTGGACGAAGCGCGTCGTGCGCTCAGCGAGGATCGACAAGGGGATCTCCTATGTCGAGGAAGTGTGGGGGAGGGTGGGACGGTCGATGGCCCACGCTGATTCTGAGGCCTTCCTTAACTCTCGCGAACTCCAGCGGGGAAAGTGGCCCAGAGGGACTAGACCAGTTGGTCACAAGTGACTACCTCCGTGTGACAGCCGGGTTTCGCGGGCCACCCGGACGGCATCGACGCCTCGGACGCTCGTCGGTGTTTGCCGGCGGCGTCACGCGAGCACACTCGTGACATGGACACCACGACCTGGATCACCGGCGGACTCGCCGCGTGGACCCTGCTGGCCCTGCCGGCCGCGGTCGTGTTCGGCCGCGCGATCGACCGTCACGACCACTCGCACGCCGCCGCGCTCACCACCGAGGAGTCCCCGCAGCGCGACTCCCGCGCCGCCTGACCCGCACCTGACCGGCTGCTGAGGCGCCGCTCACGCCGCGTCCGGTGCCGCTCGTCGGCCGTCTAGGCTGACCAGATGCCCGTCGATCCAGGAATCGCCGTCCTCCTCGACCTCATCGCCGCCTCGGACTACCCGCCCATGCACGAGGGCACCCCCGAGACCGCCCGCAAGGCGTTCCGGGCGATGACCGTCGACGTCGTCCAGCCCGACCACGTCGTGCCGGTCGCCGACGTCGTCGACACCACCGTCGCCGGAGTGCCGGTGCGCGTCTACCGTCCCGAGACCTCCGGCCCGCTGCCGACGCTGGTCTACCTCCACGGCGGCGGCTTCGTCATCGGCGACCTCGACACCCACGACCAGACCTGCCGCCGGCTGTGCGCCGGCGCCGACCTCGTCGTCGTCTCGGTCGACTATCGGCTCGCCCCCGAGCACCCCTGGCCCGCGGCCGTCGAGGACGCCCTCGCCGTCACCCGCGCCGTCGCCGACGACCTCGCCTCCTACGGCGGCGCCGGCCTGGCCGTCGGCGGCGACTCCGCCGGCGGCAACCTCGCCGCCATCGCCGCCCAGGAGCTGCGCGAGCAGATCAGCGGCCAGCTGCTGATCTACCCGGCCGTCGACCCCGGCGGGGAGTACCCCAGCCGCGAGGAGAACGCCGAGGGCTACTTCCTGGAGATGGCCACCATGCTGTGGTTCTTCGGGCACTACCTGCCCACCCTCGAGCAGGACGCCGGCCCGCTGGCCGACCCGCGCCTGGCGCCGCTGCACGGGCGCCTCGACGGCGTCGCGCCCGCCGTCGTCGTCACCGCCGAGCTCGACCCGCTGCGCGACGAGGGCGAGGCCTACGCCGCGGCCCTGGCCGCCGCGGGCGTCAGCGTCGACGCCGTGCGCTACGACAGCCTCGTCCACGGCTTCATCGACATGGGCGTGGTGAGCCCCGCGGCCACCGCGGCGCTCGACGACGTCGTGGCCCGCACCCGTCGCCTCCTGCACGGCGAGCATGGCTGAGCTGGTGACCCGCCCCTCTCGGACCCCGCGCCCGGAGCGCACCGCCCGGTGGTGGGTGGTGCTGGCCGGCACGGCGCTCTACAGCGTGTTCCTGGCCTTCGTGCTCTTCGAGCCGTCCAACGACGTGCCCTCGCAGAGCATCGCCGCCATCAGCCGACGCCTCACCGCCCAGGGCCTGCCGACGGTGCTCTCCGGATATCCCTATGTCGACTTCTGGTGCAACGTCGTGATCATGGTGCCGCTCGCCGCGGCCCTCGCGACCCTGTGGCGCCGGGTGCCGTGGGAGCGCTGGACCGTCGGCGCCTTCGCCGCCTCGGCCTCGGTGGAGATCACCCAGGCCCTCGCCTTCCCGCACCGCGTCCCGGCCTTCAGCGACGTCGTCGCCAACACCACCGGCGTCCTCCTCGGCGCCCTCGCCACCACGCTGGTGCGCGCCGCCCTCAAGCGGCCGCGGGCCCGCGTCGAGGTGCGCTGAGGGTCGGCAGATCGGTGCGGGGGTCTCGACAGGCTCGACCACCGAAAGGCCCGGTGATCGAGCTTGTCGAGATCCCTCCTGCCCGGCTGCCACCGGGACCTGTCTAGAGCGCTCGTCGCGTGCGGTGTGACGTGGGTCGGTTCGTCTGCGGCGCCTAAGACAGTGACCTAGCCTCGCGGGAGTCCTCCCCGTCCTCCTAGGAGCCTCCCCATGTCGCAGCGACGCGATGACGTCTCGTCCACCCCTGACTCCGTGACCCCGTCGGCGGGTCCGTCGCGTCGGGCGGTGGTGGCGGGGACGGCTGCGGTGTGGGCGGCGCCGGTGGTGACGGCAGTGGCGGCCGCACCTGCGTTCGCGGCGTCGGCGGGTCAGGCGGCCTCGATCACGCGGGTGACGCCGTCGACGACGTCGTACGTCACCCAGGCGGCGAGTGCGAGTGCGGTGTCGTTGTCGGTGAAGGTGACCGACAGGACCGGTGCGGCGGTGTCGGGGGCGTCGGTGACCTTCACGTTGAAGGTGGACTCCACGTGGCCGGCGTCGTTCGGGGCCTCGGCCACGGGTGGTGTGACGACCCAGGTGGCGACGACGAACGCGGCGGGTGTCGCGTCGGTGTCCTACGCCTACACCAAGCCGAGCAGGCACGCGGCGCTGCTGCAGGTCTCGGCGAGCGTGCCGACGACCGCCGGTGCGGTGTCGACGGGGTGGCGCACGCGGTTCCGGGAGTGGGTGCTGCCGACGGGCGGGCGCTCGAGCTCGGCCGCCGCTGCGTCGTACATGATCGCCGGCACCACCGCGTACGTGTGCGGCAGCCAGAATTACCGGGGGTCCAGCAGCACGACCACCGATTTCGTTCCCGCACCGGTCACAGCGCTCGGGACGGTCACCACCAAGGCGCTATGGCACAACTGGGCAGGCGGGGGATTCGGCGCGTACCTCCACTACAGCCTGCTCGGCGTCGACGGAGCCGTCTACGCCGGTGGCCAGTTCGTCTACGGGCAGGGCGGTACCACGGCCACCAGCCCCGGACCTGTCCTCGTGAGCCCGAGCTCGGACCTGCCAGCCGCGTCGGTCACCACCGGTGCCTACGGCGGGCGGATCCAGGCGGTGGTGGCCGGGGGCACCGTGTACGTCGCCGGCGCCAACGACAACGGCGAGCTCGGCAACGGCACCACGAGCACCTCCACCCTGACCTTCAAGGCGACCGCGACGTCCCCCACCGGCGGCTCCGAGCTGGCCGCGGGCACGGTGACCTCCGTCGCCGTCTGCGGCCCAGGAGGATCCAACCCCTCGGCCGATGCCGTGGTCGTGGTCGCCGGCGGTGAGCTGTACGGCTGGGGAGCCACCCAGTACCTCGCGTCGGGCTCCAGCACCTTGAGCGCTCAGTCAGTGCCGAAGAAGCTCGTCACCTCGTCGGCGAACGGTGACGCCGCGGGCGTGGTCTTCAGCCAGGTGAGCGCAGGGGGCGCGTTCGCCGTCGCTCTCGGGACGCTCAACGGCGTCACCAAGGTGTTCTCGTGGGGCCAGACTGCATCCAGCGGGCGCCTCGGCAACAAGGCGACGACGACCGACTACCGGATCCACGAGGTCACCGCCCTGCCCCCCGGCAAGACCTGGGTCAAGGTCGTCGCTGGCCCCGGGGGCGCGATGGCGCTCACCGACACCGGCGAGGTCTGGACCTGGGGCGGCCTCTATGGAGGCAACGGTGGGGGCACCGTCAGCACCGGAGACGCCGTGAGGCTCGACGTCGCCGGCCGCACCTTCACCGACATCGCCGTGGGCGCGGCCCAGTTCGCGCTCGCCGACGACGGCGTCCTCTACGCGTGGGGAGGCTCCCTGCTCTCCGGCGTGACCGGCACGACGTCGACCGGGGGCACCGGCACCCTCCTCACCGCGTCGCCGGTGCTCACCGACAAGGTCATGCTCGACTGAGATCCCGCCCGCGCCACCGCCCGCGCCGTCACCATGAGCCCGTGACGATCCCTCGCGTCCTCCACTTCGTCTACGGCATGCGCCCGCAGACCGAGCCGTTCCCGCTGCTGCACCACCTCGCGCTGCGCTCGTGCCTCGACCTGCATCCGGACTTCCGGGTGGTCGTGCACCTGCGGGAGACGCCGTGGGGTCCGTGGTGGGAGCGGATCGTCGACGACGTCGAGGTGCGACCCATCGAGCCCGGCGCGGGGCTCGGCGCCTCGCCGCCCGAGCTCGAGCAGTACCGCTACGCCCACGAGTCCGACGTCGTCCGGCTGGAGATCCTGCTGCGCGAGGGCGGGGTCTACGCCGACATCGACTCCCTCTTCGTGCGACCGCTGCCGCTGGAGTGGCTCGACGCCCCGGCCGTCATGGGCCACGAGACGCCGCCGGACGGAGCCGAGGGCTCGCTGTGCAACGCCTGGATCGCCGCCGAGCCCGGCAGCGCGTTCATCGCCACCTGGCTCCAGGAGATGCCCGCCGCGTTCGACGGCTCCTGGAGCAACCACTCCACCGTGCTGCCCTACCGGCTCAGCCAGCGGATGCCCGAGGCGCTGCGGGTGCTGCCGCGCACCGCGTTGTTCTCCCTCGACCACACCCCCGACGGGATCGCCGACCTCTTCGAGCGCGACGTGGAGCTGCCGCCCGACGCCGTCAGCCTCCACCTCTGGGAGCACCTGTGGCGCGACCGCGCGCGGCGCGACCACTCGCACTTCCACGCCGGGCTGCTCACGCCGTCCTACGTCCGGCACGCCGCCACCACCTACGCCCGCCTGGCCCGCCGGCACCTGCCCGACGACGTCGTCGCGCCGCAGGGCGTGTGGCTGCGCGATCGGGCCCGGCTGCGCGTCGAGCGGCGGCTGCACCGATCGGACGCGCTGCGTCGGGTGGGGCGGGCCGTGCGCCGCTGAGGGGTCTCGTCAGGCTCGAGCGCCGAAGGCAGGCTCGATCACCGACCGATCCGGGGGATCGAGCCTGTCGAGATCCGGCGAGACGAGTGCGGGGTCTCACCCACTCGGCCCGGGATGCCGGACGGGGCTTGGCTACGCTCGCCGACGTGACCACGTCCCCGGCTGCTGCGTGGTTCGACCGCAACACCCACCAATGGCACGAGTGGACCCTCGAGCAGCTGCGCGAGGCCAAGGGCGAGCAGTGCGTCTCGCTGGTCGTGCCGGCCCGCAACGAGGCCGCCACCGTCGGTGACGTCGTCACCCGGGTGCGCGAGGCGCTGCTCGACTCCGCCGGGCTGCTCGACGAGATCGTCGTCATCGACTCCGACTCCACCGACGCCACGGCCGCGATCGCCGCCGACGCCGGCGCCGTCGTCCACCGCACCCGCGACATCCGTCCCGACCTCGGCTCGGTGCCCGGCAAGGGCGAGGCGATGTGGAAGTCGCTGTTCGTCACCCGCGGCGAGCTGATCGTCTTCATGGACGCCGACCTCACCGACTGGGACACCCACTTCGTGCCTGGCCTCCTCGGGCCGCTGCTCACCCGCCCCGAGGTGGCGCTGGTCAAGGGCTACTACGAGCGGCCCGGGCAGGCCGGCCCCCTCGACGGCGGCCGCGTCACCGAGCTCGTCGCCCGGCCCGTCATCGCCCTCGAGCACCCCGCGCTGGCCGGGCTGGTGCAGCCGCTGGCCGGCGAGTGGGCGATCCGCCGCTCGCTGTTCGAGCAGCTGAGCGTGCCCACCGGCTACGCCGTCGAGATCGCCTCCCTCATCGACACCGCCCGGCTGCTCGGCGTCGACGCCCTCGCCCAGGTGGGCCTCGGCGTCCGCGCCCACTCCCACCAGCCGCTGCACGACCTCGGCGCGATGGCCACCCAGCTGCTGGCCGCCGTGCAGCGCCGACGCGACCTCCAGAGCCCGCCCGAGCAGCTCGACGCCAGCGTCGTGCTGCGGCAGTACCGCCCCCAGGAGGGGCGCATCGAACCCGCCGAGCGCGACGTCCGCGTCGGCGAGCGGCCCCCCGCGAGGAGCGTGCAGTGACCCTCAGACTGCGTCGGCACGAGTTCGCCGACGACCACAAGCTGATGATGGCGATCGTCAACCGGACGCCGGACTCCTTCTTCGACCAGGGCGCCACCTGGGCCGAGGACAAGGCGTTCGAGCGGGTCGCCGCCGTCGTCGAGCAGGGCGCGGAGATCGTCGACATCGGCGGCATCAAGGCCGCGCCCGGCGTCGAGATCGGGCCCGAGGAGGAGAAGGCCCGCGTGGTCGACTTCGTCGCCCGGGTGCGCGAGACCTACCCGCGGCTGGTGATCAGCGTCGACACCTGGCGCGCCGAGGTCGGCGACGCCGTGTGCGCCGCCGGCGCCGACGTGCTCAACGACGCCTGGGGCGGCGCCGACCCCGAGCTCGTCGACGTCGCCGCCCAGCACGACGCCGCGATCATCTGCACCCACACCGGCGGCGTCACGCCGCGCACCCGGCCCTACCGCCTGGAGTACGACGACGTCGTCGCCAGCGCCATCGCCGACACCATGGCCTACGCCGACCGCGCCGTCGCCGCCGGCGTGCGCGAGGAGAGCGTCGTCATCGACCCCGCGCACGACTTCGGCAAGAACACCTTCCACTCCCTCGAGGTCACCCGCCGGATCGGCGAGATGGTCGAGGCCGGACGCGGCCGCCCCGTGCTGGTCTCGCTGTCGAACAAGGACTTCGTGGGGGAGTCGCTCGACCTGCCCGTCGGCGAGCGCCTCATCGGCACCCTGGCCGCCACCGCGCTGTGCGCCCAGGCCGGCGCCCGCATCTACCGCGTCCACCAGGTCGTCGAGACCCGCCAGACCGTCGACATGGTCGACGTCATCACCGGGGTGCGCCTGCCCCGCCGAGCGATCCGAGGTCTGCAGTGAGCACCCCCAGCCGCGTCGTCCTGGTGCCCGGCGTCCTGGCCCTGCTGCCGCAGTACGCCGGCCAGACCGATCCCGTCGCCGAGCTGCGCGTAGCCGCCGTCGCCGCGGTGGGCTGGGCCGGTGCCGAGGCGCAGGTCGTCGCCGAGCCGCAGGGCGCCCGCGTCGTCGAGGCGCTGCGGGCCGAGGCCCGGGCCGCCGGCACCCTCGCCGAGGGCGGTGCGGACGCCGTCGTCGTCGTCGCCAACGGCTCGGCCACCCGCACCGAGAAGGCCCCCGGCCACCTCGACGAGCGCGCCGCCGGCGTCGACGCAGCGCTGGGGGAGGCCCTCCGTGCTCCGGCTCCGGACGGTTTGAGACAGTTGGACGGCGCACTCGCCGCGGAGCTGATGATCGGCCACCCCGACGGGTTCGCCCGCCTGGCCGACCTGCTCGACACCGCGAGCTCGGCCCAGGTGGACTACGCCGACGACCCCTTCGGCGTCCAGTACTGGGTGATGAGGTGGCAATGCGAGTCCTGACCGGCGCCGACCAGACCGGCGAGCTCACCGACGACGACCTGCGCGCGCTCTACGCGGCGCCCTCGGCGCCGTTCCTGCGCGTCAACATGGTCTCCACCGTGGACGGCAGCGCCACCGGCGCCAACGGCCGCAGCGGCTCGATCAACAACGCCGCCGACAAGCGGGTCTTCGACGTCCTGCGCGAGCTCGCCGACGTCATCGTCGTCGGCGCCGGCACCGCGAAGGCCGAGGGCTACCGCCCCGCGCAGCGCCCCATCGTCCTGGTCAGCCGCAAGGCGCAGGTGCCCGAGACGCTGCGCGACGCGCCCGCCGGCTCGGTCTACCTGGCCACCTGCTCGCGCTCGGACGGCATCGAGAAGGCCCGCGAGCTGCTCGGCGAGGAGCACGTGCTCACCCTCGGCAGCCACCGCGTCGACCTGCCGCTGCTCAAGCAGACCCTCGCCGACCGCGGCTGGGGCCACCAGCTCTGCGAGGGCGGCCCGCACCTGCTGCGCGACCTCGTCCACCAGGGCGCCGCCGACGAGCTCACCGCCACCTCGGTGCCGCGCCTCGTGGCCGGCGCCTACCCGCGCATCACCGAGGGCGCGCCCGTCGACAACCCGCTCGAGCTCGCGCTGCTCCTCGAGGACGCCGGCACCCTCTTCGGCCGCTGGACCATCGCCTCCACCGACGTCTCGTAGTTCCCTGGTCGGCGCCCGCCGACCGGCCCTAGGGTGCGGCCCATGGACGTGGGCCTCACCCTGCCCGTCATGGAGCCCGACCTCTGGGCGGCTCCCGACACCCTCGAGCGCTGGGCGCGCGCCGTCGACGACGGCCCGTTCTCCAGCCTCTGCTTCGGCGAGCGGGTCGCCTTCGACAATCCCGAGACGCTGACGCTGCTCGGCGCCGTCGCCGCCTGGACCTCCCGGGTGCGCGTGGCCACCACCGTCGTCGTCCCGCAGCTGCACCAGCCGGTGCTGCTCGCCAAGGCGCTGGCCACCGCCGACCGGCTCTGCGGCGGACGCCTCAGCGTCGGCGTCGGGGTGGGCGGCCGCGAGGAGGACTACCGCACCGCCGGCGCCGACCTCGCCACCCAGACCATGCGCGACATGGCCGCCCGCGTCGCCACCATGCGCGCGGTGTGGGCGGGCGAGACCCCCGAGGGCGCCACCCGCTCCGTCGGACCGGCGCCCCTGCAGCCCGGCGGTCCGGAGATGCTGGTCGGCACCATGGGCCCGCGCACCATCGCGCACGCCGCCTCCTGGGCCGACGGCCTGGCCGGCGTCACCCTCGACCTCGACCCGGCGGCCGTCGGGGGCCTCTTCGACCTCGCCCGCACCTCCTGGGCCGACGCCGGCCGCGCCGCCCCGCGCCTGACGACGTCGTTCTGGTTCGCCCTCGAGGAGACCGCCGACCACCGCGGCCCCCGCGCCCAGGTGCACCGCCACCTGCGGCACTACATGAGCTGGCTGCCGGCCTCGCTCGTCGACGCACTGGCCCCCACCACCGGCTTCGCCGGCACCCTGCCGCAGCTGCGCGCCGTCCTCGACTCCTTCGCCGACCTCGGCTGCGACGAGGTGCAGCTGATCCCCACCGACTCCTCGGTGGAGCAGGTGGCGCGGGTGGCCGAGCTCTTGTAACGCGGAGTCCCGTGCACTTCCCACCGGCCATAACCGGGGGCCAGTGCACGGGACTCCGCGTTACATGCCGGCCGGAGCGTCGACCCGGCGCACCACGCCCAGCCCGACCAGCGCGTCGAGGGCGGCGTCGAGGGCGGCGGCGACCGCGTCGGGAGGAGCCTCGCCGAGCCGAGCCACGGCTGAGAAAGCGAGGTCGTCGGCCGTGCGCGGCTGGTCGTCGAGCAGGGAGAGCAGCAGCGTCCCGAGGACCGAGAGCCGGGCGACCTGCTCGCCCACCAGCACCACCGACTCCTCGTCCTCGACCAGCCAGTCGTCCCAGGCGCCACGGACGTAGGCGGGGCTCATCGCAGCAGCCGCTCGACGACGTCGGGCAGCGTCTCGGCCTCGCGGTAGCGGATCCGGCGGATGCCGCCGACGTCGGCGGCGAGGTCGGCGACCCGGTGCAGTCCACGCTCGAGCACGGCCAGGCTCGAGCTCTGCTCCGCCAACGCCACCAGACCCTCGAGCAGCGGCACGTCCGCGACGAGCGGGGTGCTCGGTGCGTCCGGCGAGCGGTCGAGCAGCAGCAGGGCCCCCAGCCGGACGTCGTCGGGCGCGGGGAGCAGGCCGAGGTCGTCGGGGCTCACGGTGTCCTTCGGGCGCAGCCCGTCGGGGCCGAGCAGCGACAGCGGCTTGGCGTAGGGGTGGATCCGTCCGGACGCCTCGAGGCCGGCGGTCTCGTCGGACACGTACCCCAGCCGACGCCCGAGGACGCGGGTGGCGGTCGTCTTGCCGCGGCCCGACGGCCCGACGAGCACCGCGGCCCGGCCGGAGGCGGGATCGGCGAGCACGGCCGCATGCAGCATCACCAGTCGGCCGACGCCGTGGCTGATCGCCGCGCGCGTCATCAGGTTGGTGAGGTCCTCCATCCGCGCGCGCAGGTCGGCCTCGTCGTCGAGCACCAGCTCCAGGCGCTCCGCAGGAGCGGTGTGCGGCGCGCCACCGTCTCCCGGGATCATGAGACAGCGCCCCCACGCATGCTGGATGCTGGCTCTCAGCACGCCCGCGGCCGCGCCTCTCGGGAGCACCTCGACGCGCGCGTCGAGCACCCGGAGCAGGATCGGGTCGGTCGACGACGGGGTGGGTCGCGCAACGGCGCGTGGACGAGGGGAAGTCATTGGAACCGAGAGAGTATCTGCGAGCGCTGCGCAGCCACTGGCTGGGCGCGATCCTGATCGTCATCCTCGTGACGGTGGGCGCGGGTCTGTACTCGAGCTCGCGACCCAAGGTGTACGCCGCTGACGCCAGCGGCTTCGTCTCGGTCGGCGGCCCGTCCAACAGCCCCGGCGAGGCCTCGGTCAGCGACAGCCTCGCGAAGTCGCGGGCCACCTCCTACGTCGACATCGCCACCAGCCGCGCCGTCGCCCAGCGGGTCATCGATCAGCTCGGCCTCGACACCTCGCCCGGCGCCCTGATCGGCAGCGTCACCGTCACGCAGCCCGAGGACACCGTGCTGCTCAAGGTCACCGCGCGCGCCGGCGACCCCGAGTCCGCCCAGCGGCTCGCCGACGCCTGGGTCAGCGGCATCGCCGCCGAGGTCACGCGCCTGGAGGACCCGCAGGGCACCGCGCCGCAGGCGCCGACGGTCAAGCCGTTCGTCGCCGCCGCCCTCCCGGGCGCGCCGATCTCCCCGCAGCCGCGGCGCGACACCGCCATCGGGCTCATCCTGGGTCTGCTCCTCGGACTCGTCTACGCCATCGGCCGCCACCAGCTCGACCGCCGCCTGCGGTCGGCGGCGATGATCGAGGAGGAGTTCGGTCACACCGTGATCGGCGAGATCCCGGTCGCCAAGGAGCTCGACGCCCACGACGGCCCGGGCGTCGCCGCCCAGACCACCTTCGGCGGGATCCCGTCCGGTGCGGGCGAGGCGTTCCGCAAGCTGCGCACGAACCTCAGCTACACCGACGTCGACCACCCGCCGCAGGTCATCGTCGTCACCAGCCCGCGGGAGTCCGACGGCAAGTCGACGGCCGTGGTCAACCTCGCGGCCGCGATCGCCAGCGCCGGGCGTCCGGTCACCCTCGTCGACGCCGACCTGCGCCGCTCCACCGTCGCCTCCCGCCTGCACGTCGACGACGTCGTGGGGCTCACCGACGTGCTCGTCGGGTCCGTCGACGTCGACACGGCGCTCCAGAGCTCGCCCGACGTGGAGGGGCTGCGGATCCTGCCCGCCGGCAGCGTCCCGCCCAACCCCAGCGAGCTGCTGGGCTCCCAGGCGATGGCCACGCTCCTGCGCCGCCTCGCCGAGGACGGGCTCGTGCTCGTCGACGCCGCCCCGCTCCTGCCGGTCACCGACGCCGCGGTGCTGGCTCCGCAGTGCGACGGGGTGCTGCTGGTGGTGTCCTACCGCAAGACCGCCGACCACGAGATGCGCTCGGCGCTGGCCAGCCTCGAGCGGGTCGGCGCGCGGGTGCTCGGCGTGGTCCTCAACCGCATCGAGCGCAGCGCGCCGGAGCTGTACTACTACCGCAAGGGCTATGCCAAGGGCGAGAAGCCCTCGCGACGCTCCCGCCGGCAGGCCCGCAAGGCGGCCCGGACCGAGGCGAAGGCGGAGCGCAAGGCCGCCCGCCGGCCGGCGGCGTCCACGCCGTCGCCCGCCGCGCCGACCGTGCCGCCGGTGACGCCTGCCGAGCCCGCCCTCGGCTCGGGGCGCCACCAGGCCGAGGAGAAGGCCGTCGACGCCTGAGCGTCGGCGCCACCCGATGACCACCGCTGCGACCCGCAGCCCCGAGCGCGGCGCGTCCGCCCATGACGTCGCCCGGGTGCGCGCGGGTCTGCGGCTGCTCCTCGCCGGCGCCGACGCGTGGCGTCCCGACCTCCCCGACGACGACCTCCTCGACGTCGTGACCCGCCACCGGCTCGCCCCGTTCCTCGACCTCCACGGGTCCCGGCTCGAGGTGTCCGATCACGCGCGGGGGATCATCCAGGAGCGGGCCGACGCGGCTCGGCTCTCGTCGCTGACCCAGATCCGCCGCACGCTCGAGGTCGCCTCCGACCTCGAGCGCGCCGGCCTCCGCTCGCTGGCGCTCAAGGGTCCCTGTCTGGCCGCGCGGGCCTACGACGATCCCGCGAGCCGCGATCCCGGCGACCTCGACGTCCTGGTGCGCCGCGACGACGTGGTCGAGACCGCAGCGCTCCTGCAGGACGCCGGGTGGCGGCCCGATCCGACGTTCCTGCGTCCCGTCGACTCCACCGGCTTCTCCTACCTGCGCTGGGCCTACTACGAGCTCCCGTTCGACCGCGACGGCGTCACGATCGACCTGCACTGGGACCTCGGACCCGTGCGCAGCGGGCTCCCGGGGTTCGAGGAGCTCTGGTCGGCTCGCGCCCGGGTCGACCTCGCCGGGGTCCCCGTCGCCACGCTCGGCGACGCCGACGCCCTCACCCACCTGTGCCATCACGCGGCGAAGGACCACTGGGCGTCGCTGCGCGGCCTGCTCGACGTGGCCGCCCTCCTCGCCCGCGGCATCCGACCCTCGCGGGAGACCCGCGCGGTGCGGCGCACGCTCGCGGTGGTCCGCGCCCAGCTGGGCGTCGGGGACGCTCCCCCCGTGCGTCGCACCGCCGACGACCTGGCCGAGGCCGCCCTCTGGCAGCGCAGCGGCAGCGGGATCTCCGAGTCTCCCTACGCGGCGGCGCTGCGCGAGGAGGCGACGGCGCGGCTGCGGGAGAGCCGCCACCCGCGCGAGCTCGCGCGATTCGCCGCGTTCAAGGCGCTCGGGGTCGCCGACGACGGCTCCGGCACGCTGCGCGGGCTCCTCGCCCACCGGGGACGTCGGGGGCCGCGACGGCTCACCGGCGGCTGAGCGCTCCCCGGCCGACCAGCTCGTCGACGAACGAGGTGACGTCGGCGCGGACCACCTCGGGTGGCGCGTCGTGCTCGGCGGCGAGCACCTCGACGAGCCGGTCCAGCGAGGTCGGCTCGCGCACCAGCTCCCAGATGCGGGCTCCGACGGCGTCGAGCGAGACCAGGTCGTCGTCCACGAGGAGCACCCGCCGGCCGCGCACGAGGGTGTCGGGGACGCCGGGCACCCGGTGGATCAGCGGCTCCGTCATCGTCCTCAGCCCGCCTCGAGCGCCGCGGCCAGCGCAGCGACCTGCTCCAGCGGCGGGTCGTAGCCGGGGAAGTAGGCGCAGACGCGGTCGGCGAGGTCGCCGAAGCGGCGGTGCAGCTCGGCGGCGCACTCCGACGGGGTGCCGCGCACGGCCAGCGTCTGCAGCATCGGCTCGGTGATCAGCGCGACCATCGCGGCGACGTCGCCGGTCTTCGACAGCGCGTTGAGCTGCGGCTGCAGCTCGCCCCAGCCCTCCACGTCGAGCACCGAGCGGTAGGCCGGCGTCGAGCCGTAGAAGGCCAGCAGCGCCGCGACGCCGCGGTCGGCCGCCGCCTGCTCCTCGGGCGTCGTGCCCATCGCGACGATCGCCTGCGGCTGCAGGAGGAAGCCCGGACGCGGGGTGCCCAGCGCCGGCAGCGTCCGCTCGCGCACGTGCCGGTGGGAGTGGAACGGCATGACCAGCAGCCCGTCGGCCACCTCAGCGGCGGCGCGCGTCATCTGCGGGCCGAGCGCTCCGAGCAGGATCGGCGGGACGCCGTACGGGTTCGGACCCGGGACGAACGTCGGCGGCATGAGGGTGTGGCGGGTGAACTCGCCGCGGAAGTCCAGGCGGGTGCCGTCCTGCCAGGAGGTGAGGATCGCCCGCGTGGCCGCGACGATCTCGCGCATCCGCCCCACCGGACGGTCCCAGGTGGCGCCGTAGCGGTGCTCGATGTGCGGGCGGATCTGCGAGCCCAGCCCCAGCCGGAAGCGTCCCTGCGAGAGCAGCTGCAGGTCCCACGCGGTGTGGGCCAGGTGCATCGGCGAGCGGGGCAGGGCGATCGCCACGTTCGTCATGAGGTCCAGGCCGGTGCCCGCCGCCAGCGCCAGCGGCAGGAACACGTCGTGGGGGCCCTCGAAGGTGAACAGGCCCGCGACGCCGGTGCTGGCCAGCTCGGCAGCACGCTCCGCCGACTGCGCCGGACCGGCGTCGAGCTGGATGTCGAGTCGCACGCCGCTGATCCTGGCACCTCCCGAGGGTCGGCGTCCCGGGTCCCGAGCCGCGTTACAAGGGGGCGGGGGTGCGGCGGTCCAGCCCGAACGAGGCGACGCCGGCCACCAGCCACACCAGCGAGGTGGTCCAGAGGGCGGCCTCGAAGCCGTGCTCGCCGCCCCCGTAGGCGGCCATCAGGGCGACGGCGGTGGCCGAGCCGGTGGCGAAGCCGAGGTAGCGCAGCACCTGGTTGAACGCCATCGCGCTGCCGGTCTCGGCGGCGGGCACGAACGGCAGCATCAGCACGGCCAGGGAGGAGAAGGTGAAGCCGGAGCCGAGGCCGCCCAGCCCCATCCACAGCAGCGCGAGCATGAGGTCGGCGTGCAGCACCGAGAGCCCGAGGGTGGCGGTGGCGAAGATGGCGCAGCCGGCCGGCAGCAGCGCCCGCGGCCCCACCCAGGCCCGCACCTGCTGGGCCAGGCGACTGCCCGCGACGCTGGCCAGCGAGTACGGCACCAGCAGCAGCCCGGAGACGACGATCGGCTCGCCGAGACCCCAGCCCTGACGGTCCGGGTCGGCCTGCACCAGCACGACGCAGGTGGTCAGCAGCGTGTACATCCCGACGCCGGCCAGCACCGCCACCAGGTTCGGGCTGACGACGCCCGGCCGGGTCGCGAGCCGCAGGTCGACCAGCGGCTGCGCTCGTCGCAGCGTCCACCGCACCCAGCCGGCGAGCACCAGGGCCCCACCGGCGAGGAGCGCGAGCACGCGGGCGTCGTCCCAGCCCCAGTGCTCGCCCTGGCTGACGCCGAGCAGCAGGCCGATCATGCCTGCCGAGAGCATCGCCGCGCCCGCCCAGTCGACCGGCTGCGGGTCGTCGCCGGGCAGGTGGGGCACGACGCTCCACGCCATCGCGAGCGTGCCGGCCGCGAGCACCGCGCCCAGCGCGTAGGCCGCATGGACGCCGCCGGCCTGCGCCACCCACGCCGAGAGCGGATAGCCGAGCCCGGCGCCGGTGACGGTGGTGACCGACAGCAGCGCCACGGCCCGGGTCAGCCGCTCGGCGGGGAGCACATCGCGGGCCACGGCGATCGCCAGCGGCGTCAGGCCCATCCCGACGCCCTGGCAGGCGCGTCCGAGCACCAGCAGCGGCAGGGGCACCGGCAGGGCCGCCAGCAGGCTGCCGGCGGTGACGACGCCGAGCCCGGCGACGATGACCGGCTTGCGCAGGCGTCCGCTGCCCAGCCGCCCGAGGATCGGCGTCCACACCGCCCCCGACAGCAGCCCTGCGGTCAGCATCCATTGCGCGGTGCTGAGCGGGACGTCGTACTGCTCGGCGATCGCCGGCACAAGCGGTGCGCCCAGACTGCTGACGATCGCGGTGACCGTCGTCAGCAGCACCAGCGCGGTGAGCAGCAGCCCGACGCGGGGGTTGCGGGACGTGGCGGGCACGCCAGCGAGGATACGGCGACGCCGCGCCGCACCCTCGCCGAGGGCGGGCCTCAGGCCGAGGCGTGCTGCGGCTGCACCTGGGTCCAGGTGGCGACGAACTCCAGGCCGCTGCGGCGGAAGAGCTGGGAGACGGGGCAGCGACGGTCGGTCTCGGACTCCAGGCGCGCGAAGTCCTCGGGGCTGGCGTCGGTCTCGATGCTGGCGGTGACCTCGACGCGGTCGAAGTTGGCGTTGCCCTCGGCTCCGCCGACGAGCACGGCGGTGTCGAGGTCGCCCTGGATGCGGAACTCCAGGCGGCCCAGGGTGATGCCGAGGTCCTTCGCGACCAGCTGGGCGGTGACCTGGTTGCAGGAGGTGAGGGCGCCGAGGGCGTAGAAGAGCGGGCTGGGAGCGGCGTCGTGGCCGCCGAAGGCGGGGTAGGCGTCGGTCTCGAAGCGGTGCGGGGAGTCGGGGACGCGCAGCTGCTGCGCGACGCCGGTGCCCTCGGCCTCGACGACGAACGGGACGACGGTCTCCTTGGGGCGGACGGTCATGGCAGTGCCTCTCGAAAGTGGACAAGAACAATCGAGATAGTAGGCATGGGACGCAAGCCCCGCTCGATCAGCCCGTGCTCGCCTCGTCCCGACCCCGGATCTTCTCGATCCGCTCGATGAGCTGATCGAGGGCGATCTCGAACTCCTCGGCCGAGCGGTCCTCGCGCAGCAGCCCGCGCAGGGACGCGACGACCGGGAAGTCGCGCCGCATGGCGGCGAGGTCGGGGTCGTCGGCGGGGTCGGTGTCCTCGCCGTCGAGCACGTCCATCGGGCCGATGTCGGCGCCGGCGGCGGAGACCTCGAGCAGCAGGTTGCCCAGCAGGAAGCCGGTGAAGGCGCGATAGGCGTCGACCGCCGCGCGGTCGCTGAACCCCTCGGCCCGCAGCCCGGCGAGGAAGGTCTCCACCCAGTCCAGACTGCGCAGCGGCGGGCGCAGCCAGGGCGCCTCGGGTGGGCGGGAGGCGATGAGCGGGAAGGCGCGCGGGTGGGCGACGGCCACGCGACGCACGCCCTGGGCCAGGCGCCGCAGGAAGTCCTGCCAGCCGTCGGTGGGCTCGGCGGGGACATCGGGATCCTGACGCATCTCCTCGACCAGTCGATCGACGACGGCGTCGAGCAGCTCGTCCTTGCCCGGCACGTGGCGGTACAGCGACATCGCCTCGACCTTGAGCCGCTTGCCGAGCTCGCGCATCGTCAGCGATCCCAGGCCGCTGTCCTCCAGGTGGTCGAGGGCGGCGGCGACGACGCCGGCGCGCGTCAGGCCCGCGCGGCGGCGGGAGGTCGAGGTGGGCATCGGCTGCCTCCTTGGCGTCGACGAGGGGGGCGGAGCCGCTGTGATGCGGACCTCACCCCTCGGGGGTTTCCTCTCCAGGATCCCGGGTCATGATTGCTTACGTCGTAAGTTTACAACGTAAGCCGACCTGAGGAGGTCACCATGTCGATCCACACCGACCACACCGCCGGAACCACCCACGCCACCGCCACCGACCGCAAGGCGGTCGTGGAGCGTCAGAAGGAGCGGTTCGGGGGCATCAAGCCCGGGGCCGGCTTCTTCGGCTGGCTCTCCGCGACCGGTCTGGTGGTGATCCTCTCGGGTCTGGTGGCTGCCACGGGCGTGACGATCAACCTGGTCTCCGACGGTCAGGCCTCGGACGCGATCGGCTGGGACGGGGTGATCCTGGTGATCGCGGTCGTCGCGGTCTCCTTCGTCGCCGGTGGCTACGTGGCGGGTCGGATGGCGCGCTTCGACGGTGCCCGTCAGGGTCTGGGCGTGTTCGCCTGGACCGTGGTGATGACCGTCGTCCTGGCGGTCCTCGGTGTCGTGGCCGGTGCGAAGTGCGACGTGCTGGGTCAGATCGACTCCTTCCCGCGCATCCCCAGCGACCTCGGTGAGCTGACGCTGCAGGCCGGTGTCGCGGTCGTCGGCGTGATCGCGGCTGCTCTGATCGGTGCGATCGCCGGTGGCGTGGCGGGCATGGCCTACCACCGTCGCATCGACGTCGCCGGCCTGGGCCGCTGACGCACCCCGCCCTCCCCGGACGTCCCAGACGTCTCGCCCTCCCCTCGGCGCGTCTCGCGCCACCGCAGGTCGCCGGCAGCCGTCCTGATCAGATCCCAGGCGGCGACGTCCAGGGCGCGTCGGCCGGCTCCCGACCCGCCGACCCCGATGTGGTGCACGGCCTCGGCCGGGCGTCCGCTCTCCAGCGCTCGCAGCCGTGCGGGGGTGAGCACCTCGGCGGCCCGCGCGATCGCGGCGTCCTCCGCCTGCAGGTCCAACGTCGCCAGCGCCGTCCGCAGCCCGGCCCGGGGATCGGCCAGGAGGTCCTCGTAGCGCAGCACCGGCGCGCCCGCGTCGAGCCAGGCCCGGGTGTGCTCGACCCAGGTGTCGAACTCCGGCAGCGGCGCCGGTCCGCACATCACCCGGCGGGCGAACTCGCTCGGATCCGACGGCACCGGGCGGCCGACGAGGGTCAGGAAGCGGTGGTAGGACACCACGACGTCCGCGGGATCGCGCACCAGCAGGAGCACGCGGGCATAGCCGGGCTGCGGCGGCTGGTGCGACTTCAGGACGCGCGGCGAGGGCAGGGCCCGCAGTCTGCGCTCGGAGGCCAGGTAGATGTCCGGGACGACGGTCTCGATCGCGATGTCGGACGCGTCGACGGAGGGGTCGCGGGCCATCGCGAGGAGGTAGCGCATCCAGGTGCTGCCCGAGCGGGGGTAGGACACGAGCATCCGATCGCTCGGCACAGGCACGAAGCCCGGCCCGGCGGGTGCTGCGGGCCGCAGTCGTCGGCGCACGGCCCGTCGGAGTCGGACCCGTGACGGGGCGGGGGCGTGCAGACCGGTGATCATCACGAGGATGATCCGCATCCGGGAGGCGCCGCGGGCCCCATCCCACGAACCTGGACGCTCGGGCCCGGGACGGAGCGGGCTGGGAGACTGCGCCCGTGGTTCGCTCGACCCCCTCCGCGCGTGTGCCGGCCGTCGCGATCCTCGAGCTCGACGGCACGGGGCATCGTCTCCACTACGTCGTCGCGCTGGCTCGGCACTGCGTCGAGCGAGGCGTCGCCGTCCGGCTGCTGCTGGGTCCGATGGCGTCGGCGACCCCGGAGCACGCTGCCGTCCTCGTCCCCGCGCTGGCCGAGCTCGGAGCGCAGGTCGAGGTCGTCCGCGTCGCCGACGTCCGAGCGGCGCACGCCCAGGCCCGTGACGCCCTGCTCGTGCTGCCCGACGCCGATCACCACCTGCGATCGCCGGTCGTGTGGCGTCGCGCGCTGGCCCGTCGCCCACGGGTCGCCCTGCTCGTGATGCGACACGGCCGGGAGCGAGCCGCACGACTCGGCGGGGTGCCGCGCTTCGTGGTCAAGCGCGTCCTCGCCCTCGGCCTGACCCTGCTGCCCGGTGCGCGGACGCGCCACCTGGCCAGTGGGCTGCGACCTGCCACGGGACGCGCGGTCCGCGACCCCGTGTGGCTCGCTGCGAGCAGCGAGGACATCGCCCAGGCGCGGATCCACCGTCGTCTGGACGCGGGCACGTCGTGGGTGGGCGTGCTCGGCAGCGTCCACGAGCGCAAGAACGTGCTCCAGGTGCTCGACGCCGTCGCCCTGCTCGGCCCGGAGGTGGGCGTCGTCGTCGCCGGCCGGAGCGCCGACCCCGTCTACGGCGCCCGTGTCCACGAGCGTCTGGCTCGTCTCGCCGCAGCCGGTCATCCCGTCCGTCACGACGACGCCTTCCTCGACGACCGCGCCTTCGATGCGCTCCTGGGCGCCCTCGACGCGATCGTGCTCGCCTACGACAACCAGGGGCCGAGCGGTCTCGCGGGCAAGGCCCTGCTGGCCGGCACGCCTGCCGTCGTCGCCGGCTCGACCACGCTGCGGGCCGACGCCGAGCACCATCCCGGCCTGCGGTGGTCCGGGAGCAGCGCGCCGGATCTCGCCGACGCGCTCGCGGCGGTGCTCGCCGACCCTCCTGCCGCGCGGGTGCCGGCCTCCGGTCTGGCCACCGTCGAGGAGTTCGCCGGCTCCCTCCTCGGCCTCTGACGGGGACGACCTGCGGGCGTCCCGCTCCGTCACCGGTGGAGCCGCACCAGGCCCGAGTTGGCGGTGCCGTCGTAGGAGGTGAAGGTGCCGCCGACGACCACGCGACGCCCGGGCACCGGCACCAGGGCCGTGACGGCCTTGTTCGACTCCGCCGAGAACCGGTAGGTCGTGTCGACGGCACCCGATGCGGTCAGCCGCACGAGGAACGCTCCGGTGGCGGTCCCGGTGAACGCGCCGCCGACGAGGATGCGGCCGTCGCTCTGCAGGAGGATCGCGTTGACGCCTCCGTCGAGGGCCGGCGGGGTGAAGGTCGCGTCGAGCGCGCCGCTCGAGGTGATCCGCACGAGGTAGGCGCGCGAGGTGTCGGTGCCGAAGGCGGTGAACGTCCCGCCCACCAGGATCGCGCCGTCGGGCTGCACCGCGAGGGCGGTCACGGCCTGGGACGAGGTGCCCAGGTTGGTGCCGATCGTGGTCGCGAACGGCTCGTCGATGACGCCCGCTGCGTCGAGGAGGGCGAGGTTGCGCACCGACACGCCCCCACCGCCGCTCGCATCGGCGAAGCGGTCGAACGTCCCTCCTGCCAGGATCCCGGTGGAGGTCGAGGCGAGGGTGCGCACCGTGCCGATCGAGGATCCCCCGGTCGTGAAGCCGCGCTTGGCCGCGTTGAACGTCGTGTCGGGCTGACTCTGGGCGGTCAGACGCACGAGGTTCCCGCTGGCGGTCCCGTTGTTGGTGATGAAGTTGCCCCCGAGCACGGTCCGACCGTCGGCATCGGGCAGGAGCGCCCATACGGCCGGGCTGACCAGCACCGTGTTGACCCCCGTGTAGGTGGTCGCGGGACGGCTCCCGTCGGTCGCCAGCGCTGTGACGGCGGTGTAGGAGGGCGTCGTCGAGCTCCTGAACACGCCGCCCACGACGACCCCGCCGGAGGGCTGCGGTGCGATCGCTCGCACGAGGCTGGAGCCCGGCAGCGTCGTCGTGGCGAAGGTCGTGTCGACCGCTCCGGACGAGGTCAGTCGCACCAGGCCTCGGGTCGAGGTCGTGCCGGCGGCGGTGAGGGATCCGCCGACGAGCAGCCGCCCCTGGGCGTCGGCGACGACGGGGCCGATCGTCCCGGTGAACGTGGGAGGGGTGAAGGAGGTGTCGCGGGTGCCGGGAGCCGTGAAGTCGACCTTCGTCGACGGGATCGTCCCGTAGCCCACGATCGAGCCGGAGACCGTGACGCTGGCGGGGGTGCCGACGGTGGTGAAGGTGAGCTCGTAGGTCGCCGAGGCCGTGGTGCGGCTCAGCTCGGTGAAGGTCGAGGTGACCGTCCCGACGACGTCGTAGGAGGCCGCGACGGCGCTGGCGGTCAGCGCCGAGGCCGGTGCGGGCTTCAGGAGCAGCGTGAGGGTGCCGACGCGGCTGCTCGCGTCGCCATCGGTGGTGCCGACCGTCGTGGTGCCCGCGGACGCCGAGTCGGCGAACGCCGGGGCGGCGGCGAGGACGGTGATGGCCGGTGCCGTCCAGGCGGCGGAGCGGACGAGGGTGCGGCGGGAGAGGTCGATCACCCCGGACCAACGATCCGTCGACCGCGGTGACCTGCTGGTCTGGTCGTGTCGGTCGTCACACCGCGGACTGGTCGCTCAGGAGGTGCGGAACCAGGTCACCCGCAGATCGCCGTCGCGGTACTCCGAGAGCGCCAGGCCGCCCGGCACGGCGTCGATCCCGTAGGGCACGTCCTCCGGGCTCACCGGTCGCCGCGAGACGATCCTCCCCGTTCCCGGGCTCACCGTGGTGTCGATGACGCGCAGCTCGTGGTCGTCGACGACGTAGAGCAGGTCGCCGCACACCGCGGCGTCGCCGGTGCCGAGCGGTCCGGTGGTGGCCACGGGCGTGAGCCGGTCCTCGGCGGGCACCCACGTCCAGTACCGCGAGCCGTCGTCGGTCGTCTCGTGGATGAGGATGCGATCGTGGCCGACGCCACCGATGCTCAGCTCGCCTGACGCGCCGCGGTCGACGACCTCGTCGAGCTCCATCCGAGCACCGTCGGTCGCCGTCACTCCGCCCTGCTCGGCGGCGGGGACGAGTCCGACCACGCTGTCGATGTCGGGCGTGATCCCCAGGCCCCGGGGGCTCCGGAAGTCGGAGGGCGCCGGGCGCAGCGTCGTGTAGGAGCCGGGGAGGCGGATCAGCACGTACGGTCCCCACGACGCGACGGACCTCACGCCGGTGAGGAGGCGTCCGATGCCCACGGGCCTGCCGTCCGAGAGGATCTCGCGCACCCGGCGCACCACCTCGTCCGGCTCGCCGGGATCGTCCGAGGAGCCCTCCTCGACCGTGCTCACCACCAGGCCCAGCGGGGACGCCGCCCAGGCCCGGGTGCCCCGCAGCGCCTCGGCGAGCCCGTCGGGCCCGCCGACGACGATCGGCTCCTCCGTGTCGTCCTCCGGTGCGATCACCGCGGCCTCGGACGTCAGCAGGACGCGGGCGTCCGACGGGCCGGTGCGGGGGCGCGTGACCACCGCCGTCGGCGTCGAGACGTCGCGGACGCAGCCGGCTGACACGTCCTCCGCCGCGGGAGCGCTCGGCGCGCTCGCGGCGAGGGTCGGCACGGCGACGAGCGCCGCGACGGCGCCCACGAGATGGCGGATCATGCGCCCATCATCGCCGCCCGACCTCGCCCGGACGCACCACGGGGCGCCCCGCGATCGCGGAGCGCCCCGAGGGCGGAGGGCCGCTGACGCGACCGGCCGGTGCTACTTGTTCGCCTTGCGGGCCCGGCTGGCGGCCTTGGCGCGCACGTTGGCGTCGAGGTCGACCTTGCGGATGCGGGCGAACTCGGGGGTCACCTCGACGCACTCGTCCTCGCGGCAGAACTCCAGGCACTGCTCGAGGCTGAGCTTCTTCGGCGGGATGAGCTTCTCGAAGTTGTCGGAGGTGGCGGACCGGATGTTGGTCTGCTGCTTCTCCTTGGTGATGTTGACGTCCATGTCGTCGGCGCGGGAGTTCTCGCCGACGATCATGCCCTCGTAGACCTCGGTGCCCGGCTCGACGAACAGCACGCCGCGCTCCTGCAGGGAGGTCATGGCGTAGGCCGAGGCGGCGCCGGCGCGGTCGGCCACCAGGGAGCCCGACGCGCGGGAGCGGATCTCGCCGGCCCAGCGCTCGTAGCCCTCGGAGATGTGGTGGGCGATGCCGGTGCCGCGGGTGACGGTGAGGAACTCGGTGCGGAAGCCGATCAGGCCACGGGCCGGGACGATGAACTCCATGCGCACCCAGCCGGTGCCGTGGTTGCTCATCGACTCCATGCGGCCCTTGCGCACCGCGAGCAGCTCGGTGATCGTGCCGAGGTACTCCTCGGGGGCGTCGATGGTCAGGCGCTCCATCGGCTCGTGGACCTTGCCGTCGATCTCCTTGGTGACCACCTGCGGCTTGCCGACGGTGAGCTCGTAGCCCTCGCGGCGCATCTGCTCGACGAGGATGGCCAGTGCCAGCTCGCCGCGGCCCTGGACCTCCCAGGCGTCGGGGCGGTCGGTCGGCAGGACGCGCAGCGAGACGTTGCCGATGAGCTCGGCGTCGAGGCGGTCCTTGACCAGGCGGGCGGTGACCTTGGCGCCCTTGGTCTTGCCGACCATCGGGCTGGTGTTGGTGCCGATGGTCATCGAGATCGCCGGCTCGTCGACGTGGATGAGCGGCAGCGCCACCGGGTTCTCGGGGTCGGCGAGGGTCTCGCCGATGGTGATGTCCGGGATGCCGGCGATGGCGACGATGTCGCCGGGGCCGGCCGTCTCGCCGGGCTTGCGCTCGAGGCCCTCGGTGATGAGCAGCTCGGTGATGCGGACGTTCTTGACCTCGCCGTCGCGGCGCATCCAGGCCACGGTCTGGCCCTTGCGCAGCTCGCCCTGGTGGATGCGCAGCAGCGCCAGGCGGCCGAGGAACGGGCTGGAGTCGAGGTTGGTGACGTGGGCCTGCAGCGGCGCGCCCTCGACGTAGGTGGGGGCCGGGATGGTCTCGAGGATCGTCTTGAACAGCGGCTCGAGGTCGCTGGAGTCCTCCGGCAGCGTGCCGTCGGCGGGCCGCGTCAGCGAGGCGACGCCGGCCTTGCCCGAGGCGTAGACCACCGGGAAGTCGAGCGCGTCCTGGCTGTGGCTGTCGTCGAGGAGGTCCATGAAGAGCTCGTAGGTCTCGTCGACGACCTCCTCGATGCGCGCGTCGGAGCGGTCGGTCTTGTTGACGACCAGGATGACGGGCATGTCGGCGTTGAGCGCCTTGCGCAGCACGAAGCGGGTCTGCGGCAGCGGGCCCTCGGAGGCGTCGACCAGCAGGACGATGCCGTCGACCATCGACAGGCCGCGCTCGACCTCGCCACCGAAGTCGGCGTGGCCGGGGGTGTCGATGATGTTGATCGTCAGGCCCTCGGGCGCCGACGGACCGGTGTAGCGGATGGCGGTGTTCTTCGCGAGGATCGTGATGCCCTTCTCGCGCTCGAGGTCACCGGAGTCCATGACGCGGTCGGCCACGCTCTCGGCCTCGTGGGCGCTGAAGGCGCCGGCCTGGCGCAGCATCGCGTCGACCAGCGTGGTCTTGCCGTGGTCGACGTGCGCGACGATCGCGACGTTGCGCAGGTGGGCGGTGGAAAGGTCGGACATGAAGAGGCGCTCCCGGCGGGAAGGGGCACGCCCTCACGGGACGGGGCGCGCGCAGAATCAGGGCCCGAGGGCCTCGCTGAGTCTAGGGCCGGGAGCGGGCCGGGGCCGATTCGTCAGGCTGCGCCGGGACGGGGTCAGGCCAGCGCGCGGTCGAGCGCGGCGCCCACGTGCAGCGTCGTGCACGGGAAGACCGGCAGCTCGGAGTCGGCCTGGCGCACCAGCAGCTCGAGCTCGGTGCAGCCGAGGATGACGCCGCCGGCGCCGGCGTCCCAGAGCCGCTCGATGAGCCCGACGACGGTGCGGCGCGAGGAGTCGAGCACGCGGCCGGCGACGAGCTCCTCGTAGATGATCCGGTTGAGCTCGGCGTGGTCGGCCTCGTCGGGCACGTGCACGGTGAGGCCGCGGGCGGCCAGGCGCTCGGTGAAGAACTCGCGCGACATCGCGAAGGTGGTGCCGAGGAAGCCGACGGACGTGACGCCCTGGGCCAGGCAGGCCTCGGCGACGACGTCGGCCAGGTGCAGCAGCGGGACGCCGATGGCGGAGGCCACCTGGTCGGCGACCTGGTGGAAGGTCGTGGTGGCCAGCAGCACGAAGTCGGCGCCACCGCGCTCGAGGCCGCGGGCGGCCTCGGCGAGGATCGCCGCGACGGCGTCCCAGTCCTCGGCCTCCTGCAGGCGGGTCACCTCGGCGAAGTCCACCGAGGAGAGCAGCACGCGGGCCGAGGCGAGTCCGCCCAGCCGCTCCTGCACGCCCGTGTTGAGAGCCTCGTAGTAGACCGCGCTGCTCTCCCAGCTCATGCCACCGATGACACCGATCGTCTGCACGCGCCCAGTGTGGCACCGCGGCGGTGGTCGACGGCGGGAGGGTCAGATGTCGGAGCAGCGGGGCGTCGACGCGGGGTCGAGCCTCAGGCTGTGCTGGACGAGGGCGAGCAGTCGATCGCTCAGCTCCTCGGCGCTCAGGCCCGGCAGGTCGTCGTGGAGCCAGAGGATGATCGAGCGGGTCGCGCCGCCCGCGGCGAACTCCACGACGAGCGGATCGGCGTCGGGGTGGAAGGAGCGGATGCGGTCGGCCAGCCACTCGCAGACCGTGGCGTAGACCCGCGAGACCATCCGCGGATCGCCGAGCCGGGCCCCGTAGGCGCTGCGGTCGGCGGCCAGGCCGTGGAGCACCGTGGCCAGCGAGCCGCTCACCGGGGCGTCGTCGAGCTGGTCCAGGCGCAGGCGCAGGGAGGTCGAGAGGAGCCCCTCGACGCTGCCGAAGTGCTGGTAGAAGGTCGGGCGGCTGACGCCCGCCCGCTCGCAGAGCGCGGAGACGGTGAGGTCGAGGCCCTTGCCCTCGGCCAGCATCTCCAGCATCGCCTCGCTCAGGGCCGCGCAGCTGCGCAGGACCCGTGCGTCGAGGTCCCTCCCGGCGCGGGAGGTCCGATCTCCCGTCTGAGTCGTCGTCATGACCTCACCCCCTCGTGCATGGCGTTCGACGTCCTCAACCTTACATGTGTAAGGTTCGCGATGCATGAGAGTGAGATGAGGAGTCCCCATGGCCTACGCCCAGGTGGTGCACGCGATCCGCGCGCGCCGTCGCACCGGTGTGCTGGCCGCCCTCCTCGAGGTCGCCACGGTGCTGGCCCTCTTCGGCATCTACAACGTCGGCCGCCTGATCGCGACCGGCCGCGTGTCCACCGCCGACGGCCACGCCCGCCAGCTGGTCGACCTCGAGCGGTGGCTCGGCCTGCCCTCGGAGGAGACGCTCCAGCGGCTCGCCTTCCGCGTGCCCGACCTCATCGCCTTCGCCGACCGCTACTACGTGGCCGTGCACTTCCCGCTCACCGTGGCCGTGCTGGTGTGGCTCTACGTCTTCCGCCGCCCGGCCTACACGTGGGCCAAGTGGGGCCTCATCGTCGCCACGGCCACCGCGATGGTCATCCACATCGCGCTCCCGATGACCCCGCCGCGCCTGCTGCCCGGCCTGGGCATGATCGACACCGGCGCCCGCGCCGGCCAGAGCGTCTACGCCGGCACCTCGCCCGTGGGCGGCCTGGCCAACGAGTACGCCGCGATGCCGAGCCTGCACGTCGGCTGGGCCCTGCTGCTGGCCGTCGTCCTCATCCGCACCTGTCACACCCGCTGGCGCTGGCTGTGGCTGGCCCACCCGCTCCTCACGTTCATGGTGGTCACCGTCACCGCCAACCACTACCTGCTCGACGGCGTCGCCGGCTCCGCGCTGGTGCTGGCCGGACTGTGGGTCAGCGCCCGGCTCTGGGCACCGGCCTACGCCGCGGCCACCCAGGCCGCCCAGCCTGGAGAGACCGCCCTGACTCCTCTCCCAGCCACACCGCCCGTCGGCGGCACCGGCGTCGTCGACGTCGCCGAGCCGGCCTGAGGCCTCCCGCGGTGGTCGAGCCTGTCGAGACCCCCGCACCCGGGCGCCTCGAGCCGGCCCGCGGGGTCAGCCCTCGCGGTGCACCTTGTGCTGCGCGGCCTGGGCGCGCGGCCGGATGACGAGCTCGTCGATGTTCACGTGCGCCGGGCGGGTGGCCATCCAGGTGATCGCCTCGGCGACGTCGTCGGCGCTCAGCGGCTCCTTGACGCCGGCGTAGACGGCGTCGGCGCGCTCCTGGTCGCCGTCGAAGCGCACCAGGGAGAACTCGTCGGTGCGCACCATGCCGGGTGCGATCTCGCAGACCCGCACCGGCTGGTCGAACAGCTCCAGGCGCAGGGTCTCGGTGACGACCTTCGTGCCGTGCTTGGCCGCGGTGTAGCCGCCGCCGCCCTCGTAGGCCACGCGTCCGGCGGTGGAGCCGACGTTGAGCACCACGCCCGCGCCGCTGGCGATCAGCGCCGGCAGGAGAGCGCGGGTGACCTGCATCAGGCCGATGACGTTGACCTCGTACATCGCGCGCCACTGCTCGGAGTCGGCCTGCGCGACCGGGCCGAGCCCGAAGGCGCCGCCGGCGTTGTTGACCAGCACGTCGAGTCGCTCGCCGACGCGCTCGGCCAGGGCGGCCACGGCGTCGGCGTCGGTGACGTCGCAGACGACGGCCGTGCCGCCGATCTCGGCGGCGAGCTCCTCGACGCGGTCGGCGCGGCGGGCCGCGCAGAGCACGTGGAACCCGGCCGCGGCGAGGTGACGGGCGGTGGCGGCGCCGATGCCGCTGCTGGCCCCGGTGACGACGGCGGTGCGAGTGGTCATGGCCCCATTGTGGCCGTCGGACGCCGCGGCTCCACGCCCGAGGCGTCGCCCCCTGCGGAGGGGTGGGAATGATGCCGCGGGCCGAGGGGTTCTGGTTCGCTGGGCTCGCGACGGATCGTCGACGGCCCGCCGTCGAGGTCGAGCAGCGTGAGGAGGTGGGCATGCGTCCCGAGCCCGCCCCCGTGCGTCGTCTCGCGATGATCAGCGTGCACACCTCGCCCCTCGACCAGCCCGGCACCGGCGACGCCGGTGGCATGAACGTCTACGTCGTCGAGCTCGCGCGTCGGCTCGCGGCCCGCGGCGTCGAGGTCGACGTCTTCACCCGCGCCACCAGCTCGGCCCTTCCGCCGGAGGTCGACTGCGGCGACGGCGTCACCGTGCGCCACGTGCCCGCCGGCCCCTACGAGGGCCTCACCAAGGACGAGCTGCCCGGCCAGCTCTGCGTCTTCGCCCGCGAGGTGCTGCGCGCCGAGGCCGCCCAGCCGCTGGGCCACTACGACGCCGTTCACTCCCACTACTGGCTCTCCGGCCAGGTCGGGGCACTGGCCCGCGACCGCTGGGGCGTGCCGCTGGTGCACTCCATGCACACCATGGCGAAGGTCAAGAACGATGCGCTCGCGCTCGGCGACACCCCTGAGCCGCAGGTGCGCGTCATCGGCGAGCAGCAGGTCGTCGACGCCGCCGACGCGCTCGTGGCCAACACCGACCTCGAGGCCAAGCAGCTGATCAACCTCTACGACGCCGACGCCGGCCTCGTCGAGGTCGTGCACCCCGGCGTCGACCTCGAGCGGTTCCGGCCGCGGCCCCAGGCCGCGCTGCGCCGCGAGCTCGACCTGCCGGCCGAGGCGCTCGTCGTCCTCTTCGCCGGCCGCATCCAGCCCCTCAAGGGCCCGCAGGTGCTGCTGCGCGCGGTCGCCGAGCTGCTCCAGCGACGCCCCGACCTGCGTGCGCGCCTCATCGTCCCGATCGTCGGCGGCCCCTCGGGCAGCGGGCTGGAGCACCCCGGCGAGCTCGCCGACCTCGCCGGCTCCCTCGGCGTCGACGACGTCGTCCGCTTCGTGCCGCCCGTCGACCAGGCAGCCCTCGCCCGCTGGTACGCCGCGGCCTCGCTGGTGGCCGTGCCGTCGTACAACGAGTCGTTCGGGCTGGTGGCCGCCGAGGCGCAGGCCTCCGGCACCCCCGTGCTCGCGGCGGCCGTCGGCGGCCTCACCACCGTCGTCCGCGACGGCCACTCCGGCCTGCTCGTCGAGGGCCACACCACGCAGGCGTGGGCCGACGCCCTCGAGCGCCTGCTGCTCGACCCCGTCCTGGTGGCGCGTCTGCGCGCGGGCGCCCCCCTCCAGGCCGCCCGCTTCTCCTGGGACGCCACCGCCGCCGGCATGCTCGCGGTCTACTCCCGGGCCCGTGCCCAGTTCCGAGAGGTCAGCCGTTGAGCCCCCGCGACGTCATCGCCGCCTATCTGGCCGAGAACGACCTGGAGTTCGACGAGCTCGCCGACGGCGTCTTCTCCTTCTCCCTGCCGGGGGAGAAGAAGCTCCAGACCGCCGTGCGCCTCGACGTCGGACCGCACGCGCTGGGCGTCCACGCCTTCGTGTGCCGCCGACCCGACGAGAACACCGAGACCGTCTACCGCTGGCTGCTCGAGCGCAACCTGCGCATGTACGCCGTGGCCTTCGCCGTCGACGCCATGGGCGACATCTACCTCGACGCCCGGCTGCCGCTGGCCGCGGTGAGCCCCGACGAGCTCGACCGGCTGCTCGGCTCGGTGCTCTCCTACGCCGACGAGTCGTTCAACGTGCTCCTCGAGCTCGGCTTCGCCTCCTCCATCCGCAAGGAGTGGGAGTGGCGCAAGCTGCGGGGGGAGTCCACGCAGAACCTCGAGGCGTTCCGCGGCTGGCTCGAGGCCGGCACCGACCCCGAGCCGCCGACGGCCTGAGGTCCGCCGGGCCGCTCAGGCGGCGGCGCGCACCGGCGGACGGCGCCGCGTCAGCAGCACCCCGACGATCGCCAGCGCTCCGCCGAGGAAGGCCAGCGTCGGCGGCACCTCGTCGAGCAGGCCCCACGCCAGCAGCGTGGTGATCACCGGCACCAGGAACGTGGTGAGCGAGAGCGCCCCCGCGCCGGTGCGGGCCAGGGCGTAGGCCCACGTCGTGAAGGCCACCGCGCTGGGGAAGACGCCCAGGTAGACCACCAGCAGGATCGTGCCCGCCGACCCGTCACGCACGACGTCGAGCAGCTGGCCGGCGAACGGCAGGCACACCACCGCGCCGATCGCGGTGACGGTGAACGTCGTCTCCAGCGCGCCCGCCGAGGCCAGGATGGGCTTCTGGGTGAGCACCCCGACGGCGTAGGACACCGCGGCGACGGAGGCCAGCACCACGCCGAGCACGTCGCCCGACGCGTGCCCCGAGGAGCCCTGCGCGATCACGACGACGCCCGCGAACCCCACGCCCATGCCGATCACCAGCCACCGGTGCAGCGGCTCGGAGAGGAACAGCGCGGCCAGCAGCGCCACCAGCAGCGGCCCCACCTGCACCACCATCGCCGCGGTGCCGGCGTCGATGCGACGCTCGGCGGCGTTGAGGGTGATGTTGTAGACGCCGAACCACAGCGCTCCGCACACCAGCAGCTGCGGCAGCATCCGCCGCGCGGGCCAGCGGTGCTCGCGGCGGGTCAGGAGCAACGCCCCGAGCGCGATCGCCGCGACCAGCAGCCGTCCGAGGCTCAGCGCGCCGGGCGTCACGTCCTCGCCGAGGTGGCGGATCGCCACGAACGCCGACGCCCACAGCACCAGCGTGGTGCCTGCGGCCGCGACCGGCAGCCAGGAGCGGGTGGTCGCGTCGATCGGAGCGGTGGTCGTCGGGGAGGTCACGCCCCGACCCTAGGGCGTCGCCTCCGCCGTTGGCTCGCGGGTTTCGGACAGCGCTGCGCGGTCGTCTGCCAGAGCCCGTGAGCCCGACGTCAGCGGCGACTGCCCCACGAGCCAGGGGGTGCGATCGGCGGGCGCGATCCAGACGAAGGCCACGGGGAGGCCAGCACGATCAGCAGGCTGATCGCGCCGTACGCGAGGTAGGCCACCCAGCGGGGGTCGAGGGTTCCGCCTGGTCGCTCGTCACGCGGACAGTCTCCTCCGTCGGGTCAGCAGATGGGCCGCCACCCAGAGGACGAAGCCCACCACGAGCGCGGCGAAGATCGGTGTCCCGGTGTTCTCGTGGTCGGCGAACCAGGCGACGCCGACGGAGGCGGTCGCGAGGAGAGGGACGAGGGTCTCCAGACAGCCGAACGCTCGGCTGCTCAGGATCGAGGGGGCGCCGACGTACACGACAGCGACCTCGAGGGCGAAGACGACGCGCATCCTGCCGTCCGACAGCACGAGATCGAGCGGCAACGTCGCCAGGACCAGCAGACCGCCGACGATCGCCACACCCGTGCTGATGCGCTCCCATGCTGTCATCGGCTGCGCCTCGGGTCGCCGAACCGGCTCACCGAGCAGATCGACGTCGGGTGATGACGTGCGCCGCCGTCCAGGCGACGACACCGAGCAGGAGCGCGGAGAAGATCGCCGAGCCGGTGCGGTCGTGGTCGGCGAACCACGCGACCCCGACGATCAACGTCGCGAACAGGGGCGTCACGACCTCCAGGCACCCGTACGCGCCGCGGATCAGCACGGCGGCCGCGGCCAGGTAGACGAGGCCCACGTCGATCGCGAAGACGACCCTGAGCGCGGTGTCGGAGAGCACGAGTCCGAGCGGCGCCGTCGCCAGCACCAGCAGCATCCCTGCCGCTCCCAGTGCGAAGCTCGCCTTCTCGATCGGTGTCAACGGCTGGCGCCGCGACTCCTCGCTCACGCGCTCACCTCCTGGTCCGAGTCCTCCCAGGAGGCGGTCGCGACCACCGCGTCGAAGAGCTGGACCATCGCCTCTTCGTGCTCCACGAGAGGCGTGGAGAAGCTCAGAAGGGCGCGCCGACCCGCGGTTCCCTGGACCAGGTAGTCGACGGCCAGACTCGGCATCTGCTCGCCGTGGAACTCCGTGAGGCGGGATCGCACGACCCGGACGACCCGTCCGAGATCGAGCTGGAGCACCTCCTGGCGACCGCCCAGCTCATCGCCCCACCCGGGATCGTCGTCACCCGCGCGTGGGCGGAGGGGGGTGAGCACCAGCGACCCGGACAGCGGTGCGCTCTCCGGCCCGGCGATGGCCAGCAACGAGGCGCCCGTGGAGCGGGCCTCCTCGGCCTGCCGGTGGAGATCGTCGCGGACCTCGCGCCGCAGGCGCGCGCCGGTGCCGTCGTCGAGGGGAAGGCGCGCGACGATCCGGTCGATGGTGCGAGCGCAGTCATCGGCGCGTCGCAGCGGGAGGCCGACCCAGCTCGGCGGCAGTGCGAGTCTCACGAGGCTCCCTGGGGCTCGAGGCGGACCTCGACGGTCTCGGCGATGTCACGGGCGGTGAGGGCGAGGTCGTCGATCAGATGCAGTGCGGTCGTCGAGAAGGTCAGGCTGATCGCGTCGCTCGCGCCATCGGGGAAGATGCCGAAGACCAGCGTCTGCTCGACGGTGCCGTCGGGAAGAGCGTCCTGACGGTCGACGATGAGAGCTGGGCCGGCCGGGAGGTCGGTCTCGAAGACCTCGACCTCGAGCGCCTCGCCCGTCGCGGGCGGCGCGTCCCGCATGAGTCGCAGGAAGTCCTTGCGGCTCGCGTCCGAGAACAGGTGCGCCGTGAGGTAGGCGACCGGATAGCCCACCTCGGGATCCGGGACCCAGATCGCGTAGAGGATCGGCTCGTCGGCCAGCACGGCCGGCTGCGCCCGCGACATCAGGTCGATCAGTGCGTCGCGGGCGGCCTCCGTGGTGGTGACGCTGCGCGCGGAGGACTCGATCTCGGCCCGTGTGTCGGGCGCCCCAGGAGGGCCCAGGGGGATGCTCGCCCAGTCCTCTGGGGCGAGGACGTTCCACGCCGCGATGATCGACTTGGCTCGACCCCACATCAGCGCGCGCCGAGGTGGAGCTGCGACGCGGGCGAGTCGCCGAAGAGGACGTCGCTGCCCCAGAACTGGTACTGGTCGAGACCTGCGGAGAAGGTGGTGGTCCCGACGGCGAGACCGGTCATCGTGTGGCTGCGGATCGCGAGATCGCCGAGACCGGACACGGCGTCGTTCATGCCGCGCATGGTCGCGATGTGGCTGAGGGCGTCGGAGTCCTGGGTGAAGCGTGCCAGGAGCTCGGCGGGCCCCTTGGCGCGGACCATGTCCATCACCGCTCCCGGGCTCTGGCTGAGTCCGGACATGACGTTGGACGGCCGGAACGCCGTGGCGACGTTGGGGAAGAACTCGCGCATGTCCTGGGCCGCGTCGCGGAACGGCGCCGATGCCGAGAGCAGGCGGCCGTTGCGGGCGGCGTCGACCATGCTGCGGGCGTTGGCCCGGGAGAGTCCGGCCAGGGCGTCGTTGTGGAGGAGCGCCTTGATGACGGCCTTGGACGATCCCATCGCCGGAAGGCCTTGCGAGGCGCGCAGGGCGCGCGACGTGGCGGCGATGCGGCCGGCGTTGAGGCGGCTCGCCGCGCGGACTCCGGTCATGACGGTCCGGCCGCCGGCGATGGCGGCACGGCCGAGTCCGAAGCTCGCGAGACCGACGACATCGAGCAGGACGTTCTTCCAGTCCCCCTTGCCGCCGATCCACAGGGCCGTGTTCGCCAGCAGCGACACGACGCCCGCGATCAGGGCGATGGTTCCGAGAACCGCGGCCAGCGCCTGGCCGATGACCGGGATCCAGCCGACGAGCAGCGCGGCGATGCCGGCGATGGAGGCGATCAAGCCTGCGATGTCGGCGATCTTCTGGATCACCGAGGCGACGTTGTCCCACCAGGAGTCGTTCAGGTCGGACCCGTCGACGACGTCCTCGATGCGGCGCCGGGCGCGGTCGGCGGCGTCCTCGGCGTCGTTGCGAGCGTTCTCCGCCTTGCGCTGGGCGGCCTCGAGACGCCCGGAGGCCTCGGAGTGGGCCTGGGAGAACCGGTTGACCGACGCCTGCAGGCCGGTGAGATCGGCTGCGGGCTGGTCGGGCGGGAGGGCGTCGTTGGCGGTGCGGGCGCGCGTGAGGTCGTCGTCGGCGCTGGCGCGGTTGCGGTCGGCCTGCTGCATGTCCTCGCGGGCGGCGGTGGCCTCGCGCAGCGCGGCGTCGGCGTCGTTCTGGGCCAGTGCGAGCGCGGTGGAGTAGTCGCTCAGCGCGGCGCCGGTGTTGGCGTAGCGCTCCTGCGCCCTGGAGATGTCGCTCGCGACGCCGTTGGCGGAGGAGACGAACTCCTCGACGGCCTCGGACTTCATCTGGGAGTCGCCGGCGATCTCGCGCAGCCGGCGGGCGGCGGTCTCGATCGCCTCGGCGACCTCGCGGTAGTGACGCCCTGCGCCGGCGACGCGCTCGGCGTCCCCGGGGGTGGGGTCGGAGGAGAGGCCCAGCGGGGACCAGTCCCGGGGCCGGGCGGTCACTTCTCGCCCTTGAGGGCCGCGGCGAGGTCGGAGTCGAGCTGCGCGAAGGTCTCGCCCGTCTTCGAGGCCTGCTCGGCCAGCGTGCTGATGCCCTCGAGCATGTCGGCGCGGGTGTCGTCCCACTTGTGGGCGAAGTCGCGGACCTTGTCGGCCAGGCGGTGGTTGCCCACCCAGCCGGCGACGTCGTCGCTGATGTCGTTGGCGTTCTCGAACTCCGAGGCGACCGACCGGAGGCTGTGTCCGGCCTCGATCAGCACCTCGGTGTCGATGTTCAGGTCAGGCATGTCGTCCTCGTGGGGGTCCGCGGCACGGCGCTCCCGGTAGCAGCGCGTCGGGGGTGTCGTTCCCCGGAAGACGCGCCGCGAAACCCGGGGACGACGGTGGCTCAGAGGTCGAGCTTGTAGCCCAGGCCGCGGACGGTGACGAGGAACTTCGGCTCCGAGGGGTCGGGCTCGAGCTTGGCGCGCAGCCGCTTGACGTGGACGTCGAGGGTCTTGGTGTCGCCGACGTAGTCCGAGCCCCACACGCGGTCGATGAGCTGGCCGCGGGTCAGCACCCGGCCGGGGTTGCGCAGGAACATCTCGAGGAGCTCGAACTCCTTGAGCGGCAGGCGCTGCTCGCTGCCGTCGACGGTGACGACGTGGCGCTCGACGTCCATGCGCACCGGGCCCGCCTCGAGGGTCGAGGGGGAGAGGTCCGGCTCCGCGCCGCGACGCAGGACGGCGCGGATGCGGGCGACGAGCTCGCGCGGGGAGTACGGCTTGGTGACGTAGTCGTCGGCGCCCAGCTCGAGGCCCACCACCTTGTCGACCTCGTCGTCCTTCGCGCTGACCATGATCACCGGGACGCTGGACGTCGAGCGGATCTGCCGGCACACCTCGGTGCCGGGGATCCCGGGCAGCATCAGGTCGAGCAGGACGATGTCGGCGCCGTTGCGGTCGAACTCGCTCAGGGCGGCATGCCCGTCCGCGGCCACGGCGACCTCGAAGCCCTCCTTGCGGAGCATGTACGAGAGCGCCTCGCTGTAGCTCTCCTCGTCCTCGACCACGAGCACTCGGGTCACGGGCGTTCCTCCTGCGTCTGTGCCGGCGTCGGAGCCGGCAGTCGATCGGTGCCGCGGTGGAGCGGCAGGCTGAGGGTGAAGGTGGAGCCCTGACCCTCGGCCGACCACACGCGGATCTCGCCGCCATGGGTGGCGGCGACGTGCTTGACGATGGACAGCCCCAGGCCGGTGCCGCCCGTGGAGCGGTGACGGGCCGGGTCGACCCGGTAGAACCGCTCGAAGATCCGGTCCAGATCGGTGGTGGGGATGCCGATGCCCTGGTCGACCACCGAGATCTCGACCATGCCGTCCTCGGCCTTCGTCGTCACCGCGACCGTGGAGTCGGCGTCGCTGTAGGCGACGGCGTTGGCGACGAGGTTGGAGACCGCGGCCATCACCTGCTGCTCGTTGCCGAAGACCTCGAGGTCGTGGACGCCGTGGGTGACGACCTCGATGCGCTTGGCCTCGGCGTCGATGCGGCTGGTGTCGACCGCGACCTTGACGACGTCGTCGACGCACACCGCGACGGGGGCGTCGAGCGGGTCGTCGGCCTGCAGGCGGGAGAGCTCGATGATCTGCTGCACCAGGCGCGAGAGCCGGTCGCTCTCGGTGAGCATGCGGCCGGCGAAGCGCTTGACGGCCTCGGGGTCGTCGGCCGCGCCGTGCACGGCCTCGGCCAGGAGGCGGATCGCGCCGACGGGGGTCTTCAGCTCGTGGCTGACGTTCGCGACGAAGTCACGGCGGACCTCCTCGACGCGACGCTCGCGGGTGCGGTCCTCGACCAGCGCGAGCACGACGCGCGAGCCCAGGGGCGCGACGCGGGCCGTGACGTGGCGGGCGCCGCCGTCGGGCCGGGCGATGACGAGCTCGGTCTCGCGGATCTGGCCGTCGCGGCGCACCTGCTGGACCAGCTCGGCGAGCTCCTCGAGCGCCAGCTCGTTGCCGCGCACCAGGCCGAGGGCGTAGGCGGGGGCGGAGGCCTTGAGCACCGAGTCGCTGTCGTCGACGACGACCGCGCTGCTGCGCAGCACGGAGAGCACGGCGGCCACGCCGGGCGGGAGGAGCGGCTCGGGCGCTGGGGCCGGCGTACGCTGCTCCCGGTCGCTCACGTGCCACGCGAGCACTGCCGCGCCGGCGACGACGGCCCCGATCAGCGCGGCGAGGAACGCCTGCGTCGTCGGGTTCACGTGCCTGATCGTACGCATGGCGCACACCGGCCATTCACCAACGGAGACGAACCTTCACGCTGTTCATCCAGCGTTCACGCGTCACCGCCATCTGGTCACCTATCATCCGTAGGCTTCGGCGCATGCGCGATGTGTTCCACGAGCAGCTCGACTCCGTCTTCGACGACCTCGCCGAGATCTGCGGTCGGGTCGAGGCCTCGGTCCGCTCGGCCACCGAGGCCCTCCTCACCGGCGACGCCGCCATCGCGGAGCGGGTGATCTCCGAGGACATCGAGATCGACCGCGCCCGCGAGCGCGTCGAGGAGAACGCCTTCGAGCTGCTCTCCCTGCAGGCGCCCGTCGCCGGCGACCTCCGGGTCGTCATCGCCGCGCTGCGCATGGTCAGCGAGCTCGAGCGGATGGGCGACCTCTCGGTGCACGTCGCCAAGATCGCCCGCCTGCGGGTGCCCGCCCGGGCCGTCCCCGACGAGATCCGTCCCACCGTCGAGCGGATGGGCCAGATCGCCGAGGACATGGTGCGCCGGGTCGCCGACATCATCCTCAGCCGCGACGTCCGCGCCGCCATCGAGCTCGGGCGCGACGACGAGATCATGGACCAGCTGCGCCGCACGAGCTTCACCCAGCTGCTCTCCGACGACTGGGCGCACGGCGTCGAGGCGGCCGTCGACATCGCCCTCCTGGGCCGCTACTACGAGCGCATCGCCGACCACGCGGTCTCGATCGCCCACCGGGTGGTCTTCGTCGTCACCGGCGAGAACCCGCGCAGCGTGCGCGCCGCCGGCGCCGACCTGCCGGCCTGAGCCCGAACGGCTGCACGACCGGACGCGCGAAGGGCCGGGATCCCCGCGGGGATCCCGGCCCTTGGCGCTCGTGCGGGGTGGGGCGCTCAGCGACCCTGGTTCGCGACGGCTGCGGCGGCCGCGGCGGCGGCCTCGGGGTCGAGGTACTCGCCCCCGGCCACGGTGGGCCGCAGGTCGTCGTCGAGCCGGTAGACCAGCGGCATCCCGGTGGGGATGTTGAGTCCGGCGATGTCGTCGTCGCTGATGCCGTCGAGGTGCTTGACGATCGCGCGCAGGCTGTTGCCGTGGGCGGCGATCAGCACGGTCGAGCCGCCGCGGAGGTCCGGGACGACCGCCGACTCCCAGTAGGGCAGCAGGCGGGCGATGACGTCCTTGAGGCACTCGGTGCGCGGCAGCTCCTCGCCGAGGTCGGCGTAGCGCGGGTCCGCGGACTGGGAGAACTCGTCGTCGTCGGCCAGCGGCGGCGGCGGGACGTCGAAGGAGCGGCGCCAGAGCATGAACTGCTCCTCGCCGAACTCCTCGAGGGTCTGCTTCTTGTCCTTGCCCTGCAGCGCGCCGTAGTGACGCTCGTTGAGCCGCCACGAACGACGCACCGGGATCCAGTGCCGCTCGGCGGCGTCGAGCGCGAGGGCCGCGGTGTTGATGGCACGGCGCTGCAGCGAGGTGTGGACGACGTCGGGCAGCACGCCGGCCTCGCGGAGCAGCTCGCCGCCGCGGACCGCCTCGCCGCGACCCTTCTCGGTGAGGGCGACGTCGACCCAGCCGGTGAAGAGGTTCTTGGCGTTCCACTCGCTCTCGCCGTGGCGGAGCAGCACGAGGGTGTGGGTCACGAGGTCACTCGCCCACGTTCTCGGAGTGCGGCATGGGGGAGGTGCTGGGCTGCGCGCAGCTGTACGCCTCGCCCTTCTCGTCGGTGTCGGTGGGCTCGGCCGAGGGGACCTCGGTCGGGGTGGCCGACGGGGACGCGGCCGGGGAGGCCTTGTCGGCGAAGGCGGTGTCGAAGCCCTGGAACTCGTCGCAGTTGGTGACGACGGTGACGCCCATGGTGGTGCTCTGGCCGTTGCTGAAGGTGAAGGTCATGTTCAGCACCTGGCCGGCGCCGTACTCGCCGGTGACGCCGATGCGGTCCTCGGCGAGGTCGGCGTTGCGCAGCGGGGCCAGGGGGATCGCCGGGAAGGAGGCGACCTCGACCTTGGTCGAGCCGGCCGGCTCGACGCCCTGCAGGGAGATGCGCTTCTCCGGGGAGCCGTTGGAGATGCTCGCGACGAGGGTGCCCTCGCCCGGGCGCGAGGACACGATGACGGCGCTGAGGATGTCGACCTCGCCGTCACGGTCGTTCAGGCCGGCGGCCGGCGTGTAGACGCGGTCCGTGGCGTAGTTGAAGCCGCACGAGGAGAGCATCGGGGTGGCGATCGCGAGCGCCGCCACCGCGAGCGCGGCGGAGCGGCGGACGGGCCGGCGGTGAGGCATGGTGAGACCTTCGGGTGTCGTCGGGCGAGGCGTCACCAGCCTATCGCCGGGTGGGTGCTCCGCGCGCACCGGCTCAGCAGTCGACCCGGTCACGTCCGCGGCCGGGCCCGTGCAGGCGGCTGGGCAGGACGGCTGGGCAGGACGGCTGTGCGGACGGCCGCTCAGGCGCGCAGGCCGACCGAGGAGCCGACGAGGGCCAGGCCGACCAGGCTCAGCACGATCCAGGCCGAGCTGAGCGTCAGGAGGCGTCCCGCGCCCAGGCGCAGGCCGACCCGCAGGGGCAGGTAGCGCCAGCCGTCCTCGTGGTCGGGCACCAGGCCCCACAGGGCGGTGAAGAGGTGGACGCCGACGCCCAGGAGCGCGGCCAGGGCGATCATCGCGGGCTGTGGCGGATCGCCGAGGCTCGCCCCGCCCCACCCGCCGTAGGAGAGGAAGGCGGGGTAGAGCGCGAAGGACGCCGCCCAGGTGACCCAGCTGAGGACGCCGCGGCGCAGCACGTGGTTGCCGAGGACGCCGAGGGCCACCGCGGCGAGGTAGACCGAGCCGGCGCGCACGCCGTTGGCGATCGCCAACGGCACCAGGAGCAGCACCCCGCAGGTGAGGGCGTAGCCGAGCGTGCCGACGGCCAGCCCGTCGGTGAGCGCCTTGCGGCCCGCCGCATGACGGGCGTCGCGCTCGCGGTCGACGAGGTCGTTGTGCCAGCCCAGCACCAGCTGGCCGACCAGCACCGTCGCCAGCACCAGCAGCACCTCGCGCTGCGGACGGCCGGCCAGCGCGGCGGCGACGGCCATCACGACCGCGGTGAGGACGCCCTGCCGCGGGTGGGCGGCGCGCAGGAGGAGGACGGGCGTGAGGGTGCGGACCGAGAGGCGCCGCGCGGTGGGCGCGGGACTGCTGGCGGTCCGCTCGTCGGGAGTCGTGCCGGGCAGGGCCATGGCGCCAGTATCGGCCAGGGGGCCCGGCTCCTGAGCACCCCTCCGGTCCCCGGGCGTGCCTCGAAACCGGTGCGGGTCGATCAGGTTTGAGATCGTCGAGAAGCGGGTACACGCGGGCGCCACCACAGCCCTCCGGGTCGTGTCAACCCCTCCGATGCGACCGATCACGGCTCTGACCTGCGCAAACGCCGTGGATGACCTTCTCAGGCCGTGTTAAGATAGAGACCTAGGAAGGGGAACCTGACATATGACTTTCACCGTCGGCGAAACGGTCGTCTACCCGAATCACGGGGCTGCCGTCATCGAGGACATCGAGACCCGCACCATCAAGGGAGAGGACCGGCAGTACCTCGTGCTGCGGATCGTCGCCCAGCAGGACCTCGTGGTCCGCGTGCCCGCCTGCAACCTCGACCTGGTCGGGGTGCGCGACGTCGTCGACAAGGAGGGCCTGGACCGCGTCTTCGACGTCCTGCGCGCTGCGCACGTCGAGGAGCCCACCAACTGGTCGCGCCGCTACAAGGCCAACCTGGAGAAGCTGCACTCCGGCGACGTCATGAAGGTCGCCGAGGTCGTCCGTGACCTGTGGCGCCGCGAGCGCGACCGCGGCCTCTCGGCCGGCGAGAAGCGCATGCTGGCCAAGGCCCGTCAGATCCTCGTCTCCGAGCTGGCGCTGGCCGAGCACACCAACGAGGACAAGGCCGAGGCCATCCTCGACGAGGTGCTCGCCTCCTGATCCACGCACATCCGTGCTGACGACGGCCCCCGGGGGATCCCCGGGGGCCGTCGTGCGTCCCGGCGACTCCCGGCCTAGGGTCGGAGCCGTGAGCGGACCCCTCCCCGAGCCCGTCGACCTCCCGCCCCCCGACGACGGCGAGGAGCGCCCGGACGCGCTCGGCCTGGTGCTGGAGGCCGGACGCGGCTCCCTGCCCTTCGCGCTCGTCCACGGCGAGCCCCTGGTGGCCTGCGCGGCCTGGGCGCTCGGCGAGGCCGGGGTCGACCTGGTCGACCTCGGGGTCGGCGTCGGGGCGCTCGCCGCGACGGGCGACCCCGTCGTCCTCCACGACGCGCTGTGCCCGCTCACGCCGCCGGCGTTCGTCGTCGCCTGTCTGCTCGAGGCCGTGCGCGAGGACGTCGCGGTGCTGGGCGTGCGCCCGGTCAGCGACACCGTCAAGCGGCTCGAGGACGCCGACGGCGTCGCGCTGCTGGGCGAGACCCTCGACCGCGACGCGCTGCTGGCGCTGGCCTCGCCGCTGGTGCTGCCGGCGCGGCACGTGGCCGAGCTCGAGCGCCGCGGCGTGCGGCTCGACGACGGCGTCGACCTCGGCGCGGTGGCCCGGCTGCTCGCGGAGTCCGGTCCCGACGAGGTGCGCCTCGCGCTCGCCCCGCCCGTCGGCCGCCGGGTGCACGACGTCGAGGAGCTGCGCCTCCTGGAGGCGCTCGACCCCCGGTGAGGGCTCAGGCGTCGAGCAGCCGCTCGGCCAGGGCGAGGTCCTCGGGCCAGGTGACCTTGAGGTTGAGCGCGGATCCGGCGACGGCCACCACGCGCGCGGCGGCGTCGCCGTGCGCGGCCAGGCAGGCCGCGGTGTCGGTGCCCTCGAAGCCCGCCGCCTGCGCCGCCCGATAGGCCGCCAGCAGCGGCGCGGCCCGGAAGGCCTGCGGGGTCTGCATGCCCGCGAGCGGGCCCTCGACGGCGCCGAGGGAGGCGTCGAGGAGATCGCGCACCGGCGTCACCGGCACCGCGCCACCGTGCTCCTCGGCGGCGTCGAGCACGCCGCCGTAGAGGGTCGCGGTGGCCAGGGGGCGGGCGCCGTCGTGGATCGCGACGAGCCGCAGCGCGCCGGACTCCACGTCCGGGGCCAGGTGCTGCAGCGCCGCCCACTCCGAGGCATGGCGGGTGGCGCCGCCGGTGACGACCTCGACCTCGGCGTCGTCGGGCAGGTGCGGCTCGACGGCCGCGGCGACGGCGGCCTCCTCGCCGGCACGCACCACCAGGACGACCCGCGCGGCGACCGCGCAGGCGGTGCGCACCGAGCGCGCCAGCACCGGCACGCCGGCCAGCGGGACGAGCACCTTGTTGACCGGGACGCCGTCGAGCTCGGCGCCGACGCGGGTGCCCGATCCGGCGCCCAGCACCACCACCGCCGTGCCCGTTCGCTGCGTCCCGCTCACGGCCGCGAACCTACCGCCCGCGCCCGCCGGGAGATTTACACGGTTGTGACATGAGGAAACCGGGGACGTCGAATCGCGCGCCTAGCGTCCCTCGCGTGGAGCGGCGAGGAGGAGGTGCGCGATGAGCCCGCGGCTGCGCAGGGACGGGGACGGCCACGCCGAGTGGCAGCCGGTCTGCCAGCTCGACCAGCTGGAGGTCGAGCGGGGCGCGACCGCGCTCGTGCACGGCCAGGCCGTCGCGATCTTCCGCGTCGACGACCAGCACGTCTACGCCCTCGGCAACCACGACCCCTTCGCCAAGGCCTCGGTGATCGCCCGCGGCATCGTCGGCTGGCGCGGCGAGGTGCCCTTCGTCGCCTCCCCGGCGCACCGGCACGCCTTCGACCTGCGCTCGGGCCGCTGCCTGGAGGACACCAGCGTCTCGGTGCCCGCCTACGACGTGAAGGTCGTCGAGGGCGTCGTGCTGGTGGGGCACCGCAAGAGCGCGGCCTGATCCGCGCGGGACCCGGTGCTGCGGCTCCTGTGCGGCGTGACCGCCGACGTCGGCGCGCTCGCCTAGGCTGTGGCGGCCATGCCGAACCCCGCCCCCGCTCCCGCCCCGTCCGACCCCGACGCCCAGGCCCGCTCCGCGCGGGTCCGCGCCGTGCTGGGCGGCGCCGTGGCCGCGCTCGGCGGCACCGAGCGGGAGGGCCAGGTGGCCATGGCCGAGGCCGTCGCCGCCGCCTTCGAGGAGGGCGAGCACCTGCTCGTCCAGGCCGGCACGGGCACCGGCAAGTCGCTGGCCTACCTGGTGCCGGCGCTGCTGCACCGCGAGCGCGTAGTCGTCGCCACCGCCACCCTCGCCCTCCAGCACCAGCTCGTCGAGCGCGACGTGCCGCGGCTGGTCGAGGCCATCAAGGGCACGGCCGGCGTCGACGCCTCCTACGCCGTGCTCAAGGGCCGCTCGAACTACGCCTGCCTGCATCGCATCCGCGAGGGCGTCCCGGACGACCAGGGCGTGCTCGTCGACGTCCCGCAGGGCTCGATGGCCGAGAAGGTGCTCGAGCTGCGGGCCTGGGCCGAGGAGGAGGCCGAGGGCGGCGGCACCGGCGAGCGCGACGCCGCCCCGCGCCACACCGAGCGCGAGTGGCGTCAGGTCAGCGTCGGCCACCGTGACTGCCTCGGCGCCAGCCGCTGCCCGTTCGGCCAGGAGTGCTTCGCCGAGCAGGCCCGCGAGCGCGCCCACCGCAGCCACCTGATCATCACCAACCACTCGCTGCTGGCCATCGACGCCATCGAGGGCGTCCCGATGATCCCCGAGTACGACGCCGTCGTCGTCGACGAGGCCCACGAGCTCGTCGCCCGCGTCACCCAGGCCGCCACCGACGAGCTGTCGGCCGCCGACGTCGAGCGGGCCGCGCGCCGTGCGCAGCGGCACGTCGACGGCTCCGAGGCCGATGACCTCGCCGACGCCTCCGACGCCCTGCGCGCCGCGATCAACGACACCCGGGCGGGCCGGCTCGAGCAGCTGCCCGTCGACCTCAGCGACGCCCTCGCCCTCGTGCGCGACGCCGCCCGCGGCTGCATCTCGGCCTTCCCGAAGGAGTCCGGCGAGGACGCCGACCCCGGCCGCCAGCAGGCGCGCGGCGGTGTCCAGGAGGTCTTCCAGATCGCCGAGCGGATGGCCGCCTGCAGCCAGCACGACGTCGTGTGGCTCTCCGAGGGCGGCGAGCGCATCCCGCCGCGGCTGTGCGTCGCGCCCCTGCAGGTCTGGGGTCCGATGCGCGAGCGGCTGCTCGCCGACAAGACCGTCGTGCTCACCTCCGCCACCCTCATGCTCGGCGGCGACTTCGGCGCCGTGGCCGGCAGCCTGGGGCTCAAGCCCTCCGAGCGCAGCGACGCCGGCGCCGCGCCCGCCACGGCCGCCGACGCCCAGCCCTGGCGCGGCCTCGACGTCGGCAGTCCCTTCGACTACGGCCAGCAGGCGATCCTCTACGTCGCCCGCCACCTCCCGCCGCCGGGCCGAGACGGCCTCGCGCCCGCGGCGCTCGAGGAGATCGTCGAGCTGATCGACGCCGCCGAGGGCCGCACGCTGGGCCTGTTCTCCTCCCGGCGCGCCGCGGAGGCGGCCGCCGAGGCGGTGCGCGAGCGGCTGCCGCACCTCACCACCCTCGCGCAGGGCGACGCCCAGCTGCCCGAGCTCGCGCGGCAGTTCGTCGCCGATCCCCACACCTGCCTCTTCGGCACGCTCTCCCTGTGGCAGGGCCTCGACGTCCCCGGCGACACCTGCCAGCTCGTCCTCATCGACCGCATCCCGTTCCCGCGGCCCGACGACCCCCTCATGAGCGCACGCCAGCGCGCCGCCGACCAGGCCGGCGGCAACGGGTTCATGCAGGTGGCCGCCACCCACGCCGCGCTGCTGCTGGCCCAGGGCGCCGGCCGCCTGATCCGCTCGGTCGGCGACCGCGGCGTCGTCGCGATCCTCGACCCGCGGCTGGCCACCGCCCGCTACGGCGGCTTCCTGCGGGCCAGCCTCCCGCCGATGTGGAGCACCACCGACCCCGCCCTGGTGCGTCAGGCGCTCGCGCGCCTGGCCGCCGCAGGGCGGGGCTGAGGGAAACCTTCGAGGACGCCACCTCGGCGCGCGTGGCGCACGGCGTGACTCGTGGATCCCTACCGCACGAAGGAGGAGGGGCCAGCGTCGTCCTCCGGGTCGTCCTCGATGCCGCGACGCAGGTTCTCCGGCAGCTCCAGCCCGTACTTCTCGGCGAGCAACATCGTGGCGCCGAAGTGACGTGCTTGCCTCACCGTGTCGGACAGCACATGCGAGTTCGTGCCTGCTCCTGCTAGAGCGGCAATGACTGGCATGCCCATGCGGGCGTTCTTCACAGGAACCCGCTTGCCGTCGCCGACCTGTTTGAGCAACCTTTCCACCGCGGCCATCAACCGGTGGTCGTCGCGGAGTTTCTGGCTCCAGTTCACTCGGCCCTTTGCAGTGCTGAAGGCTTCGCCCGCCCGTTTCACGGATTGTGCCTTGACAGCCTGATTCCTGTATCCACGGGCGACCATGCGGTCGATCATGTGCTTCATCTCGGGGTCCTTGGCGTCGTAGCCGTACGAATAGCAGACGCGAGTGGCGATGGCGCCGGTCAACGCCTGCATGGCGATGAGGTCGAGCCCGATCGCGGCGGCACTGCCAAGTACAGGGACAGGGATCATCGCCAGCGATCCCAGGGCTGCTCCCTCTGCTGCTCCGAGGGTCGCCCACCTCAGGACCATCCCGTCCGTGAGACTCTCGAGGTCCTTGAGATCCAGCTCGCGGAGGTCCTCGAGTGCTTCGATCTCCTTGCCCTGCTCGCGGTGATATGCCAGGACCTTCTCAGGGTCGGTCAGCTCGACGACCCAGTCATTCAGGAGCTCAAGAAGTCGAACCATGTTGCGCAGGGTGGGGGCCAGTGCCGAATCCAGCATGTCGCTGGCAGCGTCCTTGACCCGCTCCGGCGCGGCGTTCGCGATCTTGCTTCCGGCCTTCGAGGCAGTGGCCTTGGTTGCGTCGACCGACGACTCGAGCGCTTCCCTGGCCTTCGGCGGCAGCAAGGCCCTTCGTCCACGCGCCTTCTTCTCCCAATGCGCTTGAAGCTCCTTCCACCTCTTATGCTCATAGGCGGACATCGGTCCTTGCGCGGGCGCCTCGTCGTTCATGGCAGTGAGGCTAGGCCAGCCCTCCGACACCTCGGCAGGTTCAGCGCCGGAGTGGGTGGGCCGGAACAGGCGGCTCATCTGCGTGGACATGGCGCGTCGAGGGCATGGCTCGGAGTCGCCAGCCGACTTCGAGCCCAGAGCTCGCCGTGATGCACCGGAGATCGACGTCCTGTGCCACGGCAGCCGGGAGACCGGCTGGGGTGGCACCTCGGCGACGGCCGCTACAGGTGCGCGACGCCCTCGTAGGGGCTCAGCGAGAGGTCGAAGAACGACGCCACCGTCGGCGCGACGTCGTAGGTGTGCGCCGCCGCCACGGAGGTGCGCGCCTTCGGCACCCGCGGGTGGCCGCCGGCCAGCCAGAAGGGGATCGGGGCGGTGGCCGGGTGACCGTGGTTGCCCGGGATCGGGTTGCTGGTGGCGCTGGGGTCCGAGAAGCGCCAGCCGGCCTCGCAGTAGGCGACGAGGTCGCCGGCGCCCGCGCCCAGCCGCAGCGCGGCCGGCTCGTGGGTCTCCAGGACGCCCTCGGTGGCCTCGGCCAGGCGTCGCATCCGCGCGATCGCCGCACTGCGCTGGGAGGCCGCGCCGGTCCAGTAGCAGAGGTCGGCTCCGCCGTTGTCGGCGATCTGCACCTTCCCCGCGAGCAGCGGGTCGGCGTCGAAGGCGCTCTTCAGGCTGATGAACCGGTTCGGCAGCGACCAGTCCATCGAGTGGTCGGCCAGCACGCAGACCAGGGCGTCCTTCCACTGGCCCGAGGCCTTGAGGGCGTCGACGAACCGGCCGACCTGGAGGTCGGTGTCGGCCAGCGCGAGACGGCGGGCGACCTTCAGCGTGGTGCCGGTGAGGTCGGCGTGGCCGAAGCGGTCGATGTCGCCGAGGTTCACGAACATCAGGTGCGGGTCGTAGTCCTGCACCATCGCCAGCGCCGCCTGCATGATGAACAGGTCGGGGGCGTGGTCGGTGATCGGCAGCGTCGGCGAGGGCTCCCAGCGGCGGCCGGCGCGCGTGCCGAAGATGCCGTAGAGGTACTCCTTGGAGAGCACGGTGGCGGTGCGGTACCCGCGGGCTCGGAGCCGCTCGATGACCGTGACGGCCTTGAGGTCGGTGGGGCGATCGAGATCGCGGACGACCTTCTCGGCCCGGTCGTAGACGCTGTTGGCCGGGACGCCGGTGCGGTCTGGCCGCAGCCCGGTCATCATCATCGTGTGGTTCGGGATGGTCTCCATCACCGGCAGCGAGCGGGCCCGCGGCAGGTTGAGCCCCCCGGTGCGCAGGGCGTGCAGGTTCGGCGTCAGCGTGGCGCTGATCTCCGAGGGCCGGCAGCCGTCGATCACCAGCACGTAGGCACGACGTCGGGTGGCCGGTGCGGGGGCCGCCTCCGCGGCGGTGCCGGTGAAGACCAGGCCCGCGGCGGCCGCGGCCGCGCCGCTGAGCACGGTGCGTCGGCCGCTGCGCATCTCGCGCAGGCCGCGCTCGAAGGGCCGCTCGTCGGTGCGCGGGTGCGAGGAGGAGGTGCACATCAGGCGTTCACCGGTCCCTCGGCGGCGCTCAGCGCGTTGCTGCCGGCCAGCGTCCGGTACGACACCGACCAGGTGGCCGGCGAGGTGCGCACCCGGCGGTCCCCGATGACGAACCAGTCGCACTGGGTGCGTTCGGGGGTGACGTCGAGGACGCAGAACCCGTGGCTGTCGAAGTCGAGGTACTGGATGTGCCGGTTGGCGGCCTTGATGGCGGTCTCGACCGCGACGCTCGCGGTGCGCGGGGGTGCGCCGGTGATGTCCTTGAGGTTGTTCGAGGTGATCGAGGCACCGACGAACTCCACCGCCAGCGACTCCCCGACGGCCGGGTAGAGCGAGGCGTCGCTGGGCAGGTCGGCCGCCCAGCCGGAGTGGATGTCGCCGGTGATGAAGACGACGTCGCGGGTCTGATGGTCGGCGAGGTGCTGGAAGACCGTGCGTCGGTCGGCGGTGTAGCCGTCCCACTGGTCGACGTTGTAGGGGATGCCGTCGGTGGGCAGCACGCCCGTGGCGGTGTGCAGCGCGGTCGCGAGCTCGCGGGGCAGCGTGCCGAAGTCGACCGGCGCGATCATCACCGGGTTGCCGATGATCTTCCACTGCACGGCCGTGGAGGCCAGCGACTGCTTGAGCCAGGCCATCTGGGCTGCGCCGGTGATGGTGCGCGAGGGATCGTCGACCGCGCCGACGCCGGGGCCGGGGGAGGCGACCTGCTCGGAGCGGTAGGAGCGCAGGTCGAGCATGCTGATCTCGGCGAGCTGGCCGAAGCGGAAGCGGCGGTAGAGCCGGTCGCCGTCGCCGAGGGCGGCGGTGCCGTTCAGGCGCACCGGCATCCACTCGTCGTAGGCCCGGTGCGCGCGGGCGCGGCGCCGCGTCCACGAGCCCTCCGTGGCGGGCGTGTGGTTCTCCGCGCCGCCGGACCACTGGTCGTTGGCGACCTCGTGGTCGTCCCAGGTGATGATCCAGGGGTAGGCCGCGTGGAGGTCCTGCAGGTCGCGGTCGGTCTTGTACTGCGCGTGGCGCTGGCGGTAGTCGGCGAGGCTGAGCACCTCGTGCGCCGGCACGTGCGGGCGCACGTCGACGTCGTCCTTGCCGTAGCCGTACTGCCCGGGGCCGTACTCGTAGAAGTAGTCGCCGAGGTGGACGATCAGGTGCAGATCGTCGCGCGCGGCCAGGCCGCGGTAGGCGGCGAAGTAGCCGGCCTGCCAGTTGGCGCAGGAGGTGAACCCGAGCCGCAGGTGCCGCAGCTCGGCGTCGTGCGCGGGCGCGGTGCGGGTGCGGCCCACGCGGCTGACCTGGCCGGCCGCCGTGAAGCGGTACCAGTGCCAGGTGGCCGGAGCGAGGCCGCGGACGTCGACCTTGACGGTGTGATCGCGCGCCGCGGAGGTCGCGAAGGTGCCCTTCTTGACGATGCGCCGGAAGCGCCGGTCGGTGGCGACCTCCCACACGACGTCGGTGCGCGGACCGCGGCCGCTGCCGGGCAGTGCGGTGGCGGTGGGCGTCACGCGCGTCCAGAGGACGACGGCGTCGGGGAGCGGGTCGCCCGAGGCGACGCCGTGCTGGAAGACGCGGTGCGTGGCGGCGTCAGCGCTGGAGCCGAGGGCGCCGACGGCGCCGGCCGTGCCGACGGCGACGGGCGCGGAGGCCAGGACGGCGCGGCGGCCGACGGCGGGGAGATCGAGGTGGGTCACGCGCCCTCAACGCAGCAAGGGCTCCGGAGGTGACGGCGCGGGCGGCAGGTGTCGCGGAGGCGTCGCCGAGCGTTCACCCGCGGGCCATCGGGGACGGCCCGCGGGTGGCGTGGCTCACAGGATCACAGGCTGCGCAGCACCGCGGTGACGACGCCGAGGATCCGCGCGTGGGTGCCGTCGATGGGGTCGTAGGCCGGGTTGTGCGGCATCAGCCACACCTGGCCGTCCTTGCGCTGGAAGGTCTTCACCGTGGCCTCCCCGTCGAGGAGCGCCGCGACGATCTGGCCGTTCTCGGCCGTCTGCTCCTGGCGGACGACGACGAAGTCGCCGCTGCAGATGGCGGCGTCGACCATGGAGTCGCCGACGACCTCGAGCAGGAAGAGCTGGCCCTCGCCGACGAGCTGGCGCGGCAGGGGGAAGACCTCGGAGACCTGCTCCTCGGCCAGGATCGGGCCGCCGGCCGCGATCCGGCCGACCACCGGCACGTAGGCCGCGGAGGGGACGGTGTCGCCGATGCCGGTCTCGTCGTAGGAGCTCTCGTCGGCCGAGGAGATCGAGCGCCGGGCGGCGAGGACCTCGGGCAGGAAGACCTCGAGGGCGCGCGGCCGGTTGGCGTCGCGGCGCAGGAAGCCCTTCTCCTCCAGCACGCGCAGCTGGTGGGCGACGCTGGAGGTGCTGGTGAGGCCGACGGCCTGGCCGATCTCGCGCATGCTCGGGGGGAAGCCGCGCTTCTCGATGGCCTCCTTGATGGTGGCGAGCACCTTCAGCTGGCGCTGGGTGAGACCGGTGGCGTCCGGCGGGCCGTCGGGGAGCTCGGAGACGGTCTTGCCGCGCGGCTTCGCAGACGACTTCTCAGGAGAGGTCTCAGGCGAGGTCGGGGAGGCCTTCTCGGCGGGATCGGGGCGGTCGCGGGTCGGCATGGCCTGACGGTAGCGAGACCGGACGCCGGACTCAAACATCTGTTCGAACTCGGCGTGTCCGCAGCCCGGGAGACACGGAGGGTCGGCCGGCCGGCCCTGAGTCGAACACGTGATCGAGATCGCTCTTGTGTTCGATCGAACACCTGATCTACTCTGGATCCAGTTCGAACATCCGTGCGAATCCCGACCCTCGGGCCGCGATCGTCCGGAACTGTCGGCGCCGACCGATAGACATCCGTCGTCCCACTCCCACTTCCCCAGGAGTCCCGATGAGCACCCTGATCCTCCAGCCCGCCGCCCGCCCCGCCCGCTCCGCCGCTCGGCCCGCCGTGCGTCCGGTCGCGCGGCCCTCCGGCACGGTGCGCCTGACCCGGCGCGGTCGTCTGGTGGTCTTCGTGCTCGCCCTCCTGATCGTGCTCGGCACGGGCATCGCGCTGGCGGCCGGCTCGGTGGCCACCCAGGAGCCCGGCACCCCCGAGCCGACCCAGGTCATCGTCGTCCGCTCCGGGCAGACCCTCTGGGACATCGCCGCCGCCCACGCGCAGGACGGTGACGTCCGCGGCATGCTCACCCACCTCCAGCACCTCAACGCCCTCGACGGCGGCCTGGTGCGCGCCGGTCAGCGCCTTCAGGTGCCGCTCGACTGAGCGCAGCGCGGGCCGTCGGCCCGCCTCAGACGTCGTCGGCCGCCTCGACCCCGGCCGACGCCACGGGGAAGACGAGGGGCGGGCCCACGGCCCGCCCCTCGCGCCGTCTCCGGACCCGGCACGCCGGAGGGCGAAATGCGGTCGCCTCCTCGGACGCGGGCAGGGAGGATGGATCCTCGTGGGTCACGTCGACGTCTCCGGAGTCCGCTACGAGCTGCCCGACGGGCGGGTGCTGCTCGACGACGTCTCGTTCCGGGTCGGCGAGGGCGCGATCGTCGCACTGGTCGGCGCCAACGGCGCGGGCAAGACCACCCTGCTGCGCATCGTCACCGGCGAGCTGGCACCCCACGCCGGCGTGGTGACCCGCTCCGGCGGGCTCGGCGTCATGGGGCAGTTCGTCGGCGTGCGCGGCACGGGGGAGGAGCAGCCCACCGTCGCCGACCTCCTGCTCTCGGTGGCGCCGCCGGCGGTCCGGGCCGCCGCCGCCGAGGTGGCGCGCTGCGAGCTGGCCCTCATGGAGGTCGACGACGAGCCCACGCAGATGGCCTACGCCACCGCGCTCGGCGACTACGCGGACGCCGGCGGCTACGACCTCGAGGTGGCCTGGGACGTCTGCACGATGGCGGCCCTCGGCGTCCCGTTCGAGCGGGCCCGGCACCGCGACGTCGCGACCCTCTCGGGCGGCGAGCAGAAGCGCGTGGTCCTCGAGGCGCTGCTGCGCGGCCCCGACGAGGTGCTGCTGCTCGACGAGCCCGACAACTACCTCGACGTCCCCGGGAAGGTGTGGCTCGAGCAGCGCCTGCGCGAGTGCGGGAAGACCGTGCTCATGGTCAGCCACGACCGCGCCCTGCTCGACGCCGTCGCCACCCGCATCGTCACCGTCGAGCTGGGGCATGCCGGCAACACCGTGTGGACCCACCCCGGCGGGTTCTCCGACTACCACCAGGCGCGCCGCGACCGCTTCGAGCGGTTCGAGGAGATGCGTCGCCGCTGGGACGAGGAGCACGAGAAGATCATCGCCCTCGTGCACCGGCTGCGCGTGAAGTCGGAGTACAACGACGGCATGTCCAGCCAGTACCGCGCCGCGCAGACGCGGCTGCGCAAGTTCGAGGAGGCCGGCCCGCCCACCGAGCAGCCCCGCGAGCAGCAGGTGGCGATGCGGCTGAAGGGCGGTCGCACCGGCAAGCGGGCCGTGGTGTGCGAGCAGCTGGAGCTCACCGGACTGATGCGCCCCTTCGATCTCGAGGTCTGGTTCGGCGAGCGGGTGGCGGTGCTCGGCAGCAACGGCTCGGGCAAGTCGCACTTCCTGCGGCTGCTCGCCGCCGGCGGCACCGACCCCGAGCTCGGCAACCGGCCGGTGAGCGAGCGTCCGATCGAGCCGGTGCGCCACCGCGGCCTCGCCCGGCTCGGCGCGCGGGTGCAGCCGGGCTGGTTCGTCCAGACCCACCAGCACCCGGAGCTCCTCGGGCGCACCCTGCTGGAGATCCTTCACCGGGGCGAGCAGTCGCCCGACGGCCGCGGCCGCCCGGGCATGCCTCGCGAGCAGGCCAGCCGCGTGCTCGATCGCTACGAGCTCTCGGCCAGCGCCGAGCAGCGCTTCGAGTCGCTCAGCGGCGGCCAGCAGGCGCGCTTCCAGATCCTGCTCCTCGAGCTGTCCGGCGCCACCCTGCTGCTGCTCGACGAGCCCACCGACAACCTCGACGTGCAGTCCGCCGAGGCGCTGGAGGCCGGGCTCGAGGCGTTCGAGGGCACGGTCGTGGCCGTCACGCACGACCGCTGGTTCGCCCGCGGGTTCGACCGGTTCCTGGTCTACGGCGCCGACGGCGAGGTCTACGAGGCGCCCGAGCCCGTGTGGGACGAGCGCCGCGTGGAGCGCTCCCGATGAGCCCGCGAGCCGGCCTCGAGCCGACCCGCGTCGTGCCGGTCGACGCCGACGACGCCCCGGCCTTCGAGGCCTGGAACGACGTCCTCACCCGCGGCGAGCGACACGGCCGCGAGCGCTACGCGACGCCGTGGATGCCGGGGGAGATGCGCGAGCGGCTGCGCTCGCCCGAGGTCGGGACGCAGATGGAGGCGTGGGCGCTCGTGGAGGGCCCGCCCGGTGAGGGAGCCGTGCGCGCCTCCGCGCTGCTGGAGTGGCGCACCACCGACAACCTCGACCGCATCGACGCCCGCGTCATGACCGACCCCGCGGTGCGGGGCCAGGGGCACGGCACCCGGATGCTCGACGCCGTCGTCGAGCGCTGCCGAGCGCTGGGACGCTCGCGGCTGGGCGCCGACGCCTGGTGGCCCATCGCGGCCGGCACCGACGGCGAGGGCACCGTGGGGGCCGACTTCCTGCGTCGGCGCGGCTTCGCCCTCGGCATCTCCGAGGTGCTGCGCGTGCTGCCGTTGCCCGTGGCCTCCGAGCGGCTCGAGGCGCTGGCTGCCGAGGCGGCCGCCCACCACGGCGCCTATCGGATCGAGTCGTTCGTCGGTCCGGTGCCCGACGCGTGGGCGCAGGCCTGGGGCGTGCTGGCCGGCTCGCTCGAGGTCGAGGCGCCCACCGGCGGCATCGAGATGGAGGCGCACGCCTCGGGTGCCGCCGAGGTGCGCTCGGAGGAGGACGTGATGGCCCGCCAGGGCCGCACCCCCCACCGCGCCGTCGCCCTCGACGCCGACGGTGCGCTCGTGGCCTACACCGAGGTGGTCACCACCGAGCACGAGCCGCACCGCGCCTACCAGTGGGGCACGCTCGTGCGGCCCGACCACCGTGGGCACCGCCTCGGGCTGGCGGTGAAGCTCGCGGCGCTCCGGCTGCTGGTCGAGCACGCGCCGCAGGTGCGCGAGGTCTTCACCTGGAACGCCGAGGTCAACGGCCCGATGATCGCGGTCAACGAGCAGCTCGGCTACCGCGCGGTCGAGCGCGCCGGCTGGTTCGAGCGCCGGCTCGACTGACGCCGTCGCTCGGGGAGGTCCGGACGTGGCGACGCCCCCGGCGCCGGCTCGGGGCCGGACGCCGGGGGCGTCGAAGGACACGGCGTGGGAACCCCACGTCCCCACCGTGCCCGCCGGACCGCCCACCCTCGTCAGAGGCGGCCCGGGGCTCGGGTGCGAGAGGACCTAGGAGTTCGTCGTCTTCTCGTCGGAGTCGAGCTTGACCTTGACCGTCTTGGTGTCGCCTCCGCGGACGAAGGTGACCGTGACGGTGTCGCCGGGGCGGTAGGAGCGGATCGTCGCGACCAGCGAGTCCGAGCCGGTGACCTGGGTGTCGTCGATCTTGGTGATGACGTCGCCCTTCTTCAGCCCGGCGTCGGCGCCGGTGGAGCCGCTGCCGACCTCCTCGACCTTCGCGCCGTTGGTGAGGCCGACCTGGGCGGCGGCGTCGCTGCTGGCGGCGTCGGAGACCGAGATGCCCAGGCGGGCGTGGGTCGGGGTGTCGCCGTCGAGCATCTGCTGGACGATCGGCATGACCTCGTCGATCGGGATCGCGAAGCCCAGGCCGATCGAGCCGCCCTCGTCGCTGGAGCCGAACGGCGAGGAGCCGCTGCTGCCCGAGGTGCGGATGGAGGCGTTGATGCCCACGACGTGGCCGGCCATGTCGATGAGCGGACCGCCGGAGTTGCCGGGGTTGATCGCCGCGTCGGTCTGGATGGCCGGGTAGACGGTGGCGTTGCCGGCGTTGTCGGAGCCGACGTCGACCGGGCGGTCCAGCGCGCTGACGATGCCGCTGGTGACGGTGGACTCCAGGCCGAACGGCGAGCCGATCGCCACGACGCTCTGGCCGACCTCGAGGTTGGCCGACTTGCCGATCGTGGCCGGGGTGAGGTCGCTGACGCCCTCGGCCTGGATGACGGCGGTGTCGGTGAGGGAGTCGGTGCCGAGGATCTTCGCGGTGTGCGTGGAGCCGTCGGAGAAGGCGACCGTGATGGTGCCGTTCTGCCCGGCGACCTCGACCACGTGGTTGTTGGTGAGGATCTTGCCGTCGGAGCTGAGGATGATGCCCGAGCCCGAGCCGGCCTCGCTGCTGCCCTGGACGTAGATCTTCACGACCGACGGCAGCACGGTCTGCGCCGCCTTCTCGACCGAGCCGTCGGGGGCGGGGGCGTTGGTGGAGTCGACGACCTTCGACGTCGTGATCGAGCTGTTCGAGCCGCTGCCCGAGCCGCCGTCGTCGTCGAGGGCGTTGTAGGCGGCCGCGCCGCCGACGCCGGCCGCGCCGCCCGCCAGGACGGCGGCCGCGATGAGCGTGGCCACCAGGCGCTTGCGCGAGGGCCGGCGGGTGAACGCCGCCGCACCGGCCGGCTGCTCGGCGCCGGAGGAGACGACGTCGTCGTAGGTCGGCTGGGCACCGGGGGCCTGCGTCGGGTACATCGCGGTGGGCTCAGGGCCGGTCTGCCACGGGGAGCCGCCGGCCGCGGGCGGCGGGTAGCCGCCGGCCGGCTGGATCGGGGCGGTGGGCTCAGGAGCGTCGCCGGAGGGGCGCGGGGCCCGGTAGGGGTCGTGCGCGCCCGCGTCCGCGGAGCGAGGGTCCTGCGGGTTCTCGGGCTGACCCTCGGGACGAGGGCCGTCGGGGTGGTCGGTCATGTCCCCACTGTGTCCAAGGACCCTGTGACGAAACTGAGACCTCTCTGGTGAGTCGCCCTGAACCCGCCTGCCTGCGCGGGATCCCGGTCCTGGGACGACCCGTTGCTCACCCTTGTGGTGCCCGTCACACTGCATCCATGACGGCACCTGACCCCCGCTTCGCCGAGGACCGCCTGGCCCACTGGGCGCAGACCATCCCCGACGAGGAGTGCATGCGCTACCTCGACCGCACCTGGACCTGGGCCCAGTGGCACGACCGCGTCCGACGCACCGCCGGCGCCCTCGCCGACCTCGGCGTCGGCCGTGGCGACGTCGTGGCCTACCTCGACAAGAACCACCCCGCCGGCGTCGAGGTCTCCCTCAGCGCGGGCATGCTCGGCGCGGCCACCGCGATCGTGAACTTCCGCCTCGCCGGCGACGAGCTCGACTACGTCGTCAACGACTCCGGCGCCACCGTGCTGGTCGTCGGCACCGAGCTGATGCCGGCGATCGAGCGGATCCGCCACCTGCTCACCGGCGTGCGCACCATCGTCGCGCTCACGCCCGACGGCGTCGACGACGAGTACGAGCGTCTGCTCGAGAAGGCCACGCCCCGCGACCGCGAGCCCGGCACCGACCCCGACGACACCTACCTCGTCCTCTACTCCTCCGGCACCACCGGCCGGCCCAAGGGCGTGATGCTCTCCCACGCCAACCTCGTCGCGCACACGGTGAACTCCCACGACGGCTGGGTCTTCGAGCGCGGTGACAAGTCGATGGTCTCGATGCCGCTGTTCCACGTCGGCGGCTCGTCCTACGTGCTCTTCGGCCTCCACGACGGCATCGGCACCGTCATGACCCGCGACCCCGACGGCGCGTCGCTGGCCGGGGCGATCATGCACGGCGCCAACCGCACCTTCCTGGTGCCGGCGGTGCTGCAGCAGGTGCTCGGCGCCGGGCCCGACGCCGTCCGCCTCTTCGGCGCGCTGAAGACCTACACCTACGGCGCCGCGCCGATGCCGGCCCCGCTGCTGCGCGCGGCGATGGAGGCCTGGCCGGGCACCGAGTTCATGCAGGTCTACGGCCTCACCGAGGTCTCCGGCGTCGCCACCCACCTGCTGCCCGAGGACCACCTCGACGCCGAGCACCCCGAGCGACTGATGTCGGCGGGCCGCGCCGTCCCCGGCGTCGAGATCCGGGTCATCGACCCCGGCACGCTCGAGGACGTGCCCGACGGCGAGCCCGGCGAGGTCTGGCTGCGCAGCCCGCAGCTGATGAAGGGCTACCTCAACAAGCCCGAGGCCACCGCCGAGGTGATCACCGCCGACGGCTGGTTCCGCACCGGCGACATCGGCCGCCTCGACGACGGCGGCTTCCTCTTCGTCGAGGACCGCCTCAAGGACATGATCATCAGCGGCGGCGAGAACATCTACAGCCCCGAGGTCGAGCGGGTGCTCGCCGAGCATCCGGCCGTGCTCGAGGTCGCCATCATCGGCGTCCCCGACGAGCAGTGGGGCGAGGCGGTCAAGGCCGTCGTCGCGCTGCGCGAGGGCGCGAGCGCGACGCCGGAGGAGATCGTCGCGCACTGCCGCGAGCACCTGGCGCACTACAAGTGCCCCAAGAGCGTCGACATCGTCGAGGCGCTGCCGCGCAATCCCACCGGCAAGATCCTCAAGCGCGAGCTGCGGGCGCCCTTCTGGGCCGGCCGCTCCCGCGCCGTGGGCTGAGCGGCCCGCCTCAGCCTGGCAGGACCCGGCCGTACCTGGCCGGACAGGGTGCGGTGTCCACGTGGACACCGCACCCTGTCGTTCACCTGCGCCCGCTTGGATGCAGGCGTGAGCACCCCTGACGTCGGGCCGGGCCTCGGGGCCGCCGACGCCCCGAGCCCCCTGCGGCGGTCCGCCGCCGCGCCCGCCCCGCGCACGCTCGTCGACGTCCTGCGCGCCACCGTGGCGGCGCACCCGGACGCGATGGCGCTCGACAACGGCATCGAGCAGCTGACCTACCGCGACCTCGCCGAGGCCGCCGAGCAGCTGGCCGAGGAGCTCCACGGGCTCGGCGTGGGCGTCGGCGACCGCGTCGGCGTGCGGGTGCCCAGCGGCACCCTCGAGCTCTACATCGCCATCCTCGGCACGCTGCTCGCCGGCGCCGCCTACGTGCCCGTCGACGCCGACGACCCCGACGAGCGGGCGCGCGTGGTCTTCGGCGAGGCCGACGTCGCGGTCGTCGTCGGCGCCGACCTGCAGCTCGAGCCGCGCGTCGAGCGCGAGCCCTGCGAGCACCGCGATCCCGGGCCCGAGGACGACTCCTGGATCATCTTCACCTCCGGCTCCACCGGCACCCCCAAGGGCGTCGCGGTGAGCCACCGCAGCGCCGCCGCGTTCGTCGACGCCGAGGCCCGGATGTTCCTCGTCGACGCGCCGCTCGGCCCCGAGGACCGCGTCATGGCCGGGCTCTCGGTGGCCTTCGACGCCTCCTGCGAGGAGATGTGGCTGGCCTGGCGACACGGCGCCTGCCTGGTGCCGGCGCCGCGGGCGCTGGTGCGCAGCGGCCTCGACGTCGCGCCGTGGCTGGAGGCCAACCGGGTCACCGTCGTCTCCACCGTGCCGACCCTCGTGAGCCTGTGGCCGGCCTCGGCCCTGGCCCGCATCCGCCTGCTCATCCTCGGCGGCGAGGCGCTGCCGCCGGAGGTCGCCGCCCGGCTCGTCGGCACCACCGGCGACGGCCGGCGTCGCGAGGTCTGGAACACCTACGGCCCCACCGAGGCCACGGTCGTCGCGTGCGGCGCGCAGGTCGACGGCGAGGGGCCGGTGCGCATCGGCCTGCCCCTGGACGGCTGGGACCTCGCCGTCGTCGACGAGCACGGGCACGAGGTGCCGCCCGGCGGCACCGGCGAGCTGATCATCGGCGGCGTGGGCCTGGCCCGCTACCTCGACCCCGCCAAGGACGCCGTCGCCTACGCGCCCATGCCGACGCTCGGCTGGGAGCGGGCCTACCGCTCCGGCGACCGCGTCGTCCACGACCCCGAGGGCCTGCTGTTCGCCGGCCGTGCCGACGACCAGGTGAAGGTCGGTGGACGCCGCATCGAGCTCGGCGAGATCGACTCCGCCCTCCTCGCGCTGCCCGGCGTCGTCTCCGCCGCGGCCGCCGTGCGCCGCACCCCGGCCGGCAACCCGCTGCTGGTCGGCTACCTCACCGTCGACGACGCCTACGACCCCGCCGGGGCGCTGGCGACCCTGCGCCGCGACCAGCCGGCGGCGCTGGTGCCGCGGCTGGCGATCGTCGACTCCCTGCCCACCCGCACCTCCGGCAAGGTCGACCGCGACGCCCTGCCGTGGCCCCTGCCCGAGGTCGACGCCGACGTCGGCCTCGCCGGGCGTGCGGCCGTGGTCGCCGCGGTGTGGCGCGAGGTGCTCGGCGCGGGCGTCCGCAGCGCCGACGACGACTTCTTCGACCTCGGCGGCGGCAGCCTCAGCGCCGCGCAGGTGCTGACCCGGCTGCGTCCCGAGCATCCCGAGCTCGCGGTCGGCGACCTCTACGACCACCCGACGGTCGGAGGCCTCGGCGCGTTCCTCGACTCCCTCGCCGCCTCCGACGACGCCGGCCCCGGCCGCGAGCGCACCATCAAGCCGACACCGGTGAAGACCCAGGCCGGGCAGGTGCTCGCGACCCTGGCGCTGCGGCTGCTGGCCGCCCCGCGGGCCCTGGTGTGGAGCGCGCTGGCCGCCCGGCTGGCCCATGACCTGGGGCCGAGCCTCGGTGCGGAGGCCGCGACGGCGTGGCTGCCGACCGTCTCGTGGTGGTGGCTGCTGCTCGGCCTGCTGGTCTTCGTCAGCCCGCCGGGCCGGATGGTGCTCGCGGCGGGTGCTGCCCGCGCCTGGCTTCGCGGCGTCGGACCCGGCGACCACCCGCGCGGGGGCCGCGTCCACCTGCGGCTGTGGGCCGCCGAGCGGTCCGTCGACCAGCTGGGCGCGACCTCCCTCAGCGGCGCCGCCCTCATGACCTGGTACGCCCGACTCCTCGGCGCGCGGGTGGGTCGCGACGTCGACCTGCACACGCTCCCGCCGGTCACCGGCCTGCTGCGGCTGGGCCGGGGCTGCTCGATCGAGCCCGAGGTCGACCTCTCCGGCTGGTGGATCGACGGCGACGTCGTGCACCTCGGCGAGGTGCGCGTCGGCCGGGGAGCCCGCGTCGGCACCCGCTCGACGCTGTGCCCCGGCGCGGACGTGGGCCAGGAGGCCGAGGTGGCGCCCGGCTCGGCCGTCGTCGGCGTCGTGCCCGACGGCGAGTTCTGGTCCGGGGCCCCCGCGGTGAGGGTGCGCGGCTCCGCTCGCGGCCCCTGGTCGGCGCGTCCCGACGGCGGGCGCGCCTGGGTGCTCGCCTTCGTCGCCGCCGGTCTCCTGCTCGGCGCGCTGCCCGCGATCGCCGCCGCCCTCACCGCGGTCGTGGTGCTCGCGGTGGCCGACCTCGACGCCGACGGCCCCGGCGCCCTGCTGCTCGGCCTGCTGCCCTGGCTGCTGCCCGCTGCGCTGCTCGGCTCGGTGCTCCTCGCGCTGCTCGTGCTGGGCATCGTCCGGCTGGCGGGCCTGCGCCTGCACCCGGGCGTCCACCCCGTGCGCAGCCGCACCTCGCTGCAGGTGTGGGTGACGATGCGGGTGCTCGACGAGGCCCGCACCTGGCTCTTCCCGCTCTACTCCTCCCAGCTGACGCCGGTCTGGCTGCGACTGCTCGGCGCCCGCATCGGCCCGGGGGTCGAGGCCTCGACGGTGCTGATGGTGCCCAGCCTGACCACGGTCGGTGAGCTGGCGTTCCTCGCCGACGACACCCTCGTCGGCGGCTACGAGCTCGGCGGCGGCTGGCTGCGCATCGAGCGGGTCAAGATCGGCAAGCGCTCCTTCCTCGGCAACTCCGGCATGGCCGCGCCCGGGCGTCGCATCCCCAAGCGCTCCCTGGTGGCGGTGCTCTCGGCCGCCCCGGCCCGCAAGGCCGCCAAGGCCGGCATCTCCTGGCTCGGCAGCCCGCCCGCGCCGCTGCGCCGGCCCGACGCGGACTCCGACGACGCCCGCACCTACGCCCCGCCCCGCCGGCTCAAGATCGCCCGCGCGCTGTGGGAGATCGCCCGGCTCGTGCCAATGGCGCTGGCCGTGCTGCTGCCGCTCGGCGTCGGCCTCCTGGCGCTCGAGGGGCTCGCAGACGCCGAGGGCGTCGGCGGCGCGGTGCTCGCGCTGGTGCTCACCGGCGTCGGGCTGGTGGGCGCCGGGGCCCTCGCGGCGCTGCTCGCCGTCGTCGCGAAGTGGGCGCTCGTGGGTCGCCACCGCGCCGGCGAGCGTCCGCTGTGGAGCTCGTTCGTGTGGCGCAACGAGCTCGCCGACACCTTCGTCGAGACCCTCGCGGCGCCGTGGTTCGCCCAGCACGTCACCGGCTCCCCGGTGCTCACCACCTGGTTCCGGATGCTCGGCGCGCGCATCGGCCGCGGCGTGTGGTGCGAGAGCCACTGGCTGCCCGAGACCGACCTCGTCGTGCTCGGCGACGGCGCGTGCGTCAACCAGGGCAGCGTGGTGCAGACGCACCTCTTCCACGACCGCGTGCTGGCGATGGACGAGGTGCGGCTCGAGCGCGGCGCCACCCTCGGCCCCAACTCGGTGGTGCTGCCGTCCGCGACGATCGGACGGCACGCTACGGTCGGCCCGGTGTCCCTGGTGATGAGAGGCGAGTCGGTGCCGGACAAGACCATCTGGATCGGGAACCCGATCGGCCCGTGGGACGAGGCCTCGGCCCGCGTGGAGACCGCCCGGTGAGGCTGCCCACCGCCGACCCCTACGTCCCCGAGCACGGCGATCCCTCCTACGCCGTCCGGCGCTACGAGCTCGACCTGGCCTACGCCGTCGAGGGCAACCGCCTCTCCGGCGAGGCCGTCCTGAGCATCGAGGTGCTCGAGGAGACCGACCGGCTCGTGCTCGACCTCGCCCACCTGGGGGTGGAGAAGCTGCGGCTCGACGGCGCCCGCCTGGCCCGGCGCCGGCACCGCGGGAACCGCCTCGTGCTCACCCTCGCCGAGGACGTCGTGCCCGGCGCCGAGCTGCGGCTCGTCGTGCGCTACTCCGGCTCCCCGCGCCCCCTCGGCGTCAAGCACCTCGGCGACGCCGGGTGGGAGGAGCTCGCCGACGGTGTCATCGTGGCCTCCCAGCCGCACGGCGCGCCCACCTGGTTCCCGTGCAACGACCGGCCCGACGACAAGGCGACCTACCGCATCAGCATCGCCGCGCCCACCGGCTACCGCGTCGTCGCCAACGGCGAGCTCGCCTCGCGGCGTCGCCGCGGCAGCGGCGAGACCTGGGTGCACGAGATGGACACCCCGATGGCGCCCTACCTGGCCACCGTGCAGATCGGCCGCTACGAGGTCACCGAGCACGGCGAGGTCGACGGCGTCGCGGTGCGCACGATCGCGCCCGCCGACGTCGACCTGACCGACAGCTTCGACCGGCAGCCGGCCATGCTCGAGGCCTTCACCGAGCTCTTCGGCCCCTATCCCTTCGCGGGCTATGCCGCCGTCGTCACCGACGACGACCTCGAGATCCCGCTGGAGAGCCAGAGCCTCTCGACCTTCGGCCGCAACCACGCCGACCCCGACTGGGCCCAGACCCGCCTGATCGCCCACGAGATGGCCCACCAGTGGTTCGGCAACGCCGTCACCGTGCGGGGCTGGCGCGACATCTGGCTGCACGAGGGCTTCGCCTGCTACGCCGAGTGGCTGTGGTCGCAGGCCTCCGGCGGACGCTCCACCGCTGAGCACGCCCGCGAGCACTGGGAGCGGCTCGCCGACCTCGACCAGGACCTGCTGCTGGCCGATCCCGGGCCGGAGCTGATGTTCGACGACCGCGTCTACAAGCGCGGGGCGCTGGCGCTGCACGCGCTGCGGCTCGCGGTGGGCGAGGACGCCTTCTTCGACGTCCTGCGCTCGTGGGTGGCCACGCACCGCGGCGGGTCCGTCGTCACCGCCGACCTCGTCGAGCTGGCCACCGAGCGCACCGGCACCGACGTCGAGGCGCTCCTCGCGCCCTGGCTCGACGACGTCGAGCTCCCGCCGCTGCCGGCCTGAGACCCGGCCTGAGACCCGGCCTGAGACCCGGCCTGAGACCCGGCCTGAGACGCAGCACGGGCCGCGACCTCGCGGTCGCGGCCCGTGCGTCAGGCGGTGGAGCTGGGCTCGGATCAGGCCCAGCGCTCCGAGGCGGGGGTGAAGGTCAGGGACCGGTCGCCCGTGTAGATCTGCTTCGGACGGGCGATCTTCTGCTCCTTGTCCTGCACGAGCTCGTTCCACTGCGCCAGCCACCCCGGCGTGCGGCCGATGGCGAAGAGCACGGTGAACATCTCGGGCGGGAACTGGAAGGCCTCGTAGATCAGGCCGGAGTAGAAGTCGACGTTGGGGTAGAGCTTGCGCTTGACGAAGTACTCGTCCTCCAGCGCGATCCGCTCGAGCTCCTGGGCGATCTTCAGCAGCGGGTTGACCCCGGTGACCTCGAAGACGTCGTCGCAGGCCTTCTTGATGATCGTGGCGCGGGGGTCGTAGTTCTTGTAGACCCGGTGGCCGAAGCCCATCAGGCGCTCGTTGCCGCTCTTCACGCCCTCGATGAACGCCGGGATGTTCTCCAGCGAGCCGATGCGCCGCAGCATCCGCAGCACGGCCTCGTTGGCGCCGCCGTGCAGCGGGCCGTAGAGGGCGCCGACGCCGGCCGCGACCGCGGAGTAGGGGTCGACCTGCGAGGAGCCGACCGAGCGCACCGCGTTGGTGGAGCAGTTCTGCTCGTGGTCGGCGTGGAGGATGAAGAGGATGTCCAGGGCCTTGACCAGGCGCTCGTCGGCCTCGTACTTCGACTCGCTCATCTTGAACAGCATCGAGAGGAAGTTCGCGGTGTAGCTGAGGTCGTTGTCGGGGTAGACGAACGGCTTGCCCTGGGCGTGGCGGAAGGACCAGGCGCCGAGGGTCGGCATCTTCGCGATCATGCGCACGATCTGCATGTGCCGGTTGTCGGCCTCGGAGATGTGGCGCGCGTCGGGGTAGAAGGTCGAGAGGGCGCCGACGGACGCCATGAGCATGCCCATGGGGTGCGCGTCGTAGCGGAAGCCCTGCATGAACTCCTTGATGTTCTCGTGCACGAACGTGTGGTACGTGATCTCGTGCACCCAGGCCTCGTACTCGGCCTTGGTCGGCAGGGCGCCGTGGACGAGGAGGTAGGCGACCTCGAGGAACGAGGACTTCTCGGCGAGCTGCTCGATCGGGTAGCCCCGGTACTCGAGGATGCCCTTCTCGCCGTCGATGTAGGTCACAGCGCTGCGGCACGACGCGGTGTTCACGAAGCCGGGGTCGTAGACCGCGAGACCGGGGGATTCCTCACCGGCCCTGATCTTCCCGAGGTCGGCGGCCTTGATGGTGCCGTCGGCGATCGGGACCTCGTACTCCTGGCCCGTGCGGTTGTCGCGGACGGTCAGAGATTCAGTCACGCCGACCAACCTAGTGGGCGCGTCGCGCGCGAGGAACTCCGGGCGGGGTGAATACGCTGAGCGGTCGCCCGCAGGCGGCGGACGGCGTCCGGTGCCGCTCCTCTGCCGTGGCTCCAGCGTTTTGACCGGCCCCCGCGCCCGCCCGTAGTCTTGCCGGTCGCGTCCCCTGCCGCCTGGCGCCTTTCCGCTGAGAGGTCCTGGCAGCCCCGGACGGAGGTCGCCCGCGAGGGCGCCGCCGAGCCGGGCCGTGTTCGTCAGAGGACGTGAGCACCACCCGGCCGGCGCCGTCGTCCGGGCTCACGAACGAGAAAGTGAATCAGCCGTGCGTACGTACGCCCCCAAGCCGGGTGACATCCAGCGCGAGTGGCTCGTCATCGACGCCACCGACATCGTGCTCGGTCGTCTCGCCGTGCAGACCGCGAACCTGCTTCGCGGCAAGCACAAGCCGATCTTCGCCCCGAACACCGACACCGGCGACTTCGTCATCATCATCAACGCCGAGAAGGTGGCCCTCTCCGGCACCAAGCGGACCACGAAGATGGCCTACCGCCACTCCGGCTACCCGGGTGGTCTCTCCGCCACGCCCATCGGCGAGCTCCTCGACAAGGACGCCCGCAAGGCCGTCGAGAAGGCCGTCTGGGGCATGCTGCCCAAGAACAAGCTGGGCCGGCAGATGCTGAAGAAGCTCAAGGTCTACAGCGGGCCCAACCACCCGCACCAGGCCCAGAAGGCCGTCCCGTTCGAGATCAGCCAGATCTCCCAGTAATCGTCAACGAGAGCGCAGAGGATCATCGTGGCTGAGACCACCGACACCACCGAGGTCGAGGAGACCTTCGAGACCAACGAGGCCGGCGTCGCCTACACGTCCGAGAGCACCCCCTCGGCCGAGACCGTCGCCGCCCGTCCCGCGACCATCGCCCCCGCTGCGGCCACCGGCCGTCGCAAGGAGGCCGTGGCCCGCGTCCGCATCGTCCCCGGCACCGGCCAGTGGACGATCAACGGCCGCACCCTGGAGAGCTACCTGCCCAACAAGCTCCACCAGCAGGTCGTCAACGAGCCCTTCGCGTCGCTGCAGCTCGAGGGCCGCTTCGACGTCATCGCCCGCGTCCACGGCGGCGGCATCACCGGCCAGGCCGGCGCGCTGCGCCTCGGCGTTGCCCGCTGCCTCAACGCGGTCGACGTCGAGACCAACCGCCCGACCCTGAAGAAGGCCGGCCTGCTCACCCGTGACGCCCGCGTCATCGAGCGCAAGAAGGCCGGTCTCAAGAAGGCCCGCAAGGCGCCTCAGTTCAGCAAGCGCTGACGCCTTGGGCGCTCGCCTCTTCGGCACGGACGGGGTCCGGGGCCTGGCCAACGGTCGCTTGACCGCGGGTCTGGCCCTGGACCTCTCCGTTTCTGCGGCCCGGGTCCTCGCCGAGCGCGAGGGCACCCACGGCACCGCCGTCCCCGCGCGTCCGCGCGCGGTCGTGGGCCGCGACACCCGCGTCTCGGGGGAGTTCCTCGAGCACGCGGTCGTCGCGGGTCTCGCCTCGGCGGGCGTCGACGTCGTCCGGCTCGGCGTGGTGCCGACCCCGGGCGTCGCCTTCCTCACCGAGGCGCTCGACGCCGACCTCGGCGTGGTCATCTCCGCCTCGCACAACCCGATGCCCGACAACGGCATCAAGTTCCTCGGCCGCGGCGGCAAGAAGCTCGACGACGACCTCGAGGCCCGCATCGAGGCCATCCTCGGCGAGGAGTGGGAGCGACCCACCGGCGCCGACGTCGGCCGGGTCACCACCTACGCCTCGGCCGTGCCCGAGTACGTCGACCACCTGGTCGGCACGGTCGGCTCGCAGCCGCTGGCCGGCCTGCGGGTCGTCCTCGACTGCGCCCACGGCGCCGCCTCCGAGGCCGGGCCGCGGGCCCTGCGCGCGGCCGGCGCCGACGTCGTCGTCATCAACGCGACGCCCGACGGCCTCAACATCAACGACGGCTGCGGCTCCACGCACCTCGACCCGCTGCGCCGCGCCGTCCTCGAGCACGGCGCGCACGCCGGCTTCGCCCTCGACGGCGACGCCGACCGCTGCCTGGCCGTCGACCAGCACGGCGTGGTCGTCGACGGCGACCAGATCCTCGCGATCCTCGCCCTGTCCCTGCGCGACGCCGGCCACCTCGTCGACGACACCCTCGTCGTCACGGTGATGAGCAACCTCGGCCTGCTGCAGGCGATGGCCGCGGCCGGCGTCGCGGTGCGCCAGACCGCCGTCGGCGACCGCTACGTCCTCGAGGGGATGGCCGCCGGCGGCTACAGCCTCGGCGGCGAGCAGTCGGGCCACGTCATCATGGCCGAGCACGCCACCACCGGCGACGGCATCCTCACCGCCCTGCAGGTCATGGCGCGGATGGCGGGCACCGGCCGCACCCTGGCCGAGCTGGCCGGCGTCGTCACCCGGCTGCCGCAGGTGCTGGTCAACGTCGGCGGCGTCGACCGCGACCGCTCCGCCACCGACCCCGGCCTCGCCGAGGCCGTGGCCAAGGAGTCCGACGCGCTCGGCGAGCGCGGCCGCATCCTGCTGCGTCCCTCCGGCACCGAGCCGCTGGTGCGGGTGATGGTCGAGGCACCCACCGCCGACGAGGCGCAGGCCGTCGCCGAGCGCCTGGCCGACGTCGTCCGCGAGCGCCTCTCGCTCTGAGGGCTCCTCGACGGGCGCTCTTCGGGGGACCTGGCACGCGACTTGTCTGCTTGGCACGCGATATCTCGCGTGCCAAGCAGACGATCACCCGGTCAGCCGGGTCATTGCCGGCGGCCCGACCCTCACAGCTTGCGCAGACGGACGTAGCGCACCGAGTGGTCGCGGTCCTTGCGCAGCACCAGCGTCGCCCGCGAGCGGGTGGGCAGCACGTTGTAGGCCAGGTTGGGGCCGTTGATGGAGTCCCAGATGCGCCCGGCCTCGGCGATCGCCTCGTCGTGGGTGAGCGCGGCGTACTTGGAGAAGTAGGAGTCGGGGTCGCGGAAGGCGGTCTCGCGCAGCCGCAGGAACCGCTCGACGTACCACTGCCGGATGTGGGCGGTGCCGGCGTCGACGTAGACGGAGAAGTCGAAGAAGTCGCTGACGGCCAGGCCGGTGCGGCCGTCGTCGCGCACCCGGGCGGGCTGGAGGACGTTGAGGCCCTCGATGATGACGATGTCGGGGGAGCGGACGACGACCTTCTCGTCCGGCACGACGTCGTAGACGAGGTGGGAGTAGATCGGCGCCTCGACCTCGTCCTTGCCGGACTTGATGTCGACGACGAAGCGCATCAGCGCGCGGCGGTCGTAGGACTCCGGGAAGCCCTTGCGCTGCAGCAGCCCGCGGCGCTCGAGCTCGGCGTTGGGGTAGAGGAAGCCGTCGGTGGTGACCAGCGCGACGTTGGGGTGCTCGGGCCAGTGGGCCAGCATCTGCTGCAGCACGCGGGCCGTCGTCGACTTGCCGACCGCCACCGACCCGGCGAGCCCGATGACGAACGGAGTGCGCGGCGGGGTGCGGTCGTGGAGGAAGGACTCCTGGTCGTGGTGGAGCTTGCTGGCGGCGCTCACGTAGAGGCTCAGCAGGCGCGAGAGCGGCAGGTAGACCTGCTCGACCTCGTCGAGGTCCAGGGAGTCGCCGAGGCCGCGCAGGCTGCGGATCTCCTCGGCGGAGAGCGGGTTCTCGGTCTCCCGGGCCAGCGCGGCCCAGGCGTCGCGGTCGAGCTCGGTGTAGGGGGAGGACTCCCGATGGTGGGCGCCGGCGGCGTCGTCGGGGGGCCGCTGCACCTCGCTCATGGCCGGGATTCTTGCAGCCCCGGTGCGCATGCCGGGGATGGGCCCACGGGTCGTTAGACTCACCGGCCATGTGCGGAATCGTCGGATACGTCGGAGATCGGTCCGCGCAGGACGTCGTCATCGAGGGCCTGCGCCGGATGGAGTACCGCGGCTACGACTCCGCGGGCATCGCGCTCGTGCACGGCGGCTCGCTCGCCGTCGACAAGCGCGCCGGGAAGCTGGCCAACCTGGAGAAGGCGATCACCGAGACGCCGCTGCCCACCGCCACCACCGGCATCGGGCACACCCGCTGGGCCACCCACGGCGCGCCCAACGACCGCAACGCCCACCCCCACCTGGGTGCGGTGCGGCGCGTCGGCGTCGTCCACAACGGCATCATCGAGAACTTCGCCGAGCTCCGCGCGCAGCTGGAGTCGGCCGGCCACGAGCTGCTCTCGGAGACCGACACCGAGGTCACCGCCCACCTCCTCGAGCTCGAGGTGGCCGCCGGCCACGACCTCACCACCGCCATGCAGAACGTCTGCCGCGGCCTCGAGGGCGCCTTCACGCTGGTGGCCGTCGACGCCGAGGACCCCGAGCGGGTCGTCGCCGCGCGCCGCAACTCCCCGCTGGTCGTCGGCCTCGGCGAGGGGGAGAGCTTCCTCGGCTCCGACGTCGCCGCGTTCATCGAGTTCACCCGCGAGGCCCTCGAGCTCGACCAGGACCAGGTCGTCACGATCACCCGCGACGGCGTCAGCGTCTCCGGCTTCGACGGCTCGCCCGCCGAGGGCCGCCGCTACCACGTCGACTGGGACCTCTCGGCCGCCGAGAAGGACGGCCACGACTGGTTCATGCGCAAGGAGATCTTCGAGCAGCCGCACGCGGTCGCCGACTCCCTGCTGGGCCGCCGCGGCCGCAACGGCCAGCTGCAGCTCGACGAGATGCGCCTCTCCGACCAGGAGCTGCGCGACATCGACAAGATCATCATCATCGCCGCGGGCACGTCGTTCTACGCCGGCATGGTGGCCAAGTACGCCATCGAGCACTGGTGCCGCGTGCCGGTGGAGGTCGAGCTCTCCAGCGAGTTCCGCTACCGCGACCCGATCCTCGACTACTCCACGCTCGTCGTCGCGATCAGCCAGTCCGGCGAGACCGCCGACACCCTGCAGGCCATCCGGCACGCGCGCACCCAGCGCTCGAAGGTGCTGGCGATCTGCAACACCAACGGCTCCACGATCCCGCGCGAGTCCGACGCCGTCATCTACACCCACGCCGGCCCCGAGATCGGCGTCGCCTCCACCAAGGGCTACACCACCCAGCTGGTGGCCTGCTACCTGCTCGCGCTCTACCTCGCGCAGGTCAAGGGCACCCGCTACGGCGACGAGATCGACCAGATCATGGGCCAGCTCGAGCAGATCCCGGCCGCGATCGAGGAGATCCTCGGCCGCGCCGACGAGGTCTACGCCCTCGCCGAGACCTACCGGGAGAGCACCTCGTTCATCTTCCTGGGCCGTCACGCCGGCTACCCGGTGGCGCTCGAGGGCGCGCTGAAGCTCAAGGAGATCGCCTACCTCCACGCCGAGGGCTTCGCGGCCGGCGAGCTCAAGCACGGTCCGATCGCGCTCATCGAGGACGGCCTGCCGGTCTTCTGCATCGTCCCGCCCCAGGGGCGCGACCAGCTGCACGACAAGATGCTCTCGGGCATCCAGGAGGTCCGCGCCCGCGGCGCCCGCACGCTGTGCCTCGCCGAGGTCGGCGACACCCGCATCGAGCCCTACGCCGACCACGTCGTCCGCCTGCCGCGGGTGCCGGTGGTGCTGCAGCCGCTGGTGTCGGTGATCCCGCTCCAGCTCTTCGCCTGCGAGCTGGCCACCCGCCTGGGCCACGACGTCGACCAGCCGCGCAACCTGGCCAAGTCCGTCACCGTCGAGTAGCGGTGGCGATCCTCGGGGTCGGCATCGACGTCTGCGACATCGACCGCTTCGGCCTCTCCCTCGAGCGCACCCCCGGCCTGCGCGAGCGGCTGTTCACCGCCGACGAGGCCGGGCGGACGACGGCGTCCCTGGCCGCCCGGTTCGCCGCCAAGGAGGCGCTGGCCAAGGCGCTCGGCGCGCCCGCGGGCCTGGCCTGGCACGACGCCGAGATCGTCTCGGAGTCGAGCGGGCGTCCGCGCCTCGACCTGCGCGGCTCGGTGCGCGCGGCCGCCGACGCGCTCGGCGTCGTCACCGTGCACGTCTCGCTGAGCCACGACGCCGGCGTGGCCTCGGCGATGGTGGTGCTGGAGGGCTGATCGGCTCCCGCGTGACGTGTCTCGCAGGTTCTGCCGGTGCGGAACCTGCGAGACACGCCCGGCGGTGGTCAACTACCCGGTCAGCCGGGTAATTGGGGCGTGGCCGCGCCACCCCCTCCCTCCGGGGCCCTCGTGGGGTCGGAGCGGAGGCCCAGCCCCACTACATTGACCGGATGCGTCACGCCCACACCGTCGCCGAGGTGCGCGCCGCGGAGGCCGCGCGGATGGCGCAGCTGTCCGAGGGCGCGCTGATGCAGCGTGCGGCGGCCGGGCTGGCGGCGGCGCTGATCGACCTCCTCGGAGGGGCCTACGGACGTCGGGTGCTGCTGCTCGTCGGGCCCGGCGACAACGGCGGCGACGCGCTGTGGGCCGGCGCGATGCTGGCGCGCCGCGGGGCGTCGGTCGAGGCGTGGCGGCTGCACGAGCGCGTCCACGCCGACGGGCTGGCGGCCCTGCGCGCAGCCGGCGGCCGGGTGCACGACGGCGCCCGCGACCTGTCCGCGCGCGAGGCCCCCGACGTCGTCGTCGACGGGATCCTCGGCATCGGCGGGCGTCCCGGCCTGCCGCCGGCGGCGCTCGACGCCCTGGCCCGGCTGGCCGACCTCGAGGCGCCCGTGGTGGCCGTCGACGTGCCGAGCGGGGTGTCGGTCGACACCGGCGAGACGCCCGCGCCGCACGTCACCGCCGACCTCACCGTCACCTTCGGCACCCACAAGGTCGCCCACCTCGTCGACCCCGCGGCCGCCGCGTGCGGTGCGGTGCACCTCGTCGACCTCGGGCTCGACCTGCCGCCGGCCGACGTCGAGGCGCTGCAGGCCGACGACGTCGCCGCGCTGCTGCCGCGTCCGCGCCGCGTCGACCACAAGTACACCCGCGGGGTCGTCGGCGTCCGTGCCGGCTCCGCGCTCTACCCCGGCGCCGGGCTGCTGTCCGTGGCCGGCGCCGCCTGCGGGCTGGTCGGCATGGTGCGCCACGTCGGCGACTCCGCCGTCACCGACCGCGTCCGCGAGGCGCACCCGGAGGTCGTCGGCGCGGGACGCGTCCAGGCGTGGGTCGTGGGGTCCGGCGGGGGCGAGGCCGCGGCCGAGCACCTGACCGCCGCGCTGGGCGACGACGTCCCGGTGGTCGTCGACGCCGACGCCCTGCCGCACCTCTGCGACCAGTCGGCGACGCTGCGAGCCGGCTCCCCGCTGGTGCTCACCCCGCACGCCGGCGAGCTGGCCGCGCTCACCGGCGCCGAGCGCGCCGCCATCGAGGCCGCACCCCTCGAGCACGCGCGCGCCGCCGCCCGCACGCTCGACGCCGTGGTCCTGCTCAAGGGGCCGCACACGCTCGTCGCCCGTCCCGACGGCCGGGTGCGGGTCACGGTCACCGGCACGTCGTGGCTGGCCACGGCCGGCGCCGGCGACGTGCTCGGCGGGCTGATCGGCGCGCTGCTGGCCGGCGGGCTGAGCCCGTTAGACGCCGCCAGCGTCGGCTCCTGGCTCCACGGCGCGGCCGCCACCCTCGCCTCCGACGGCGGCCCGATCGTCGCCGGCGACGTCGCCGCCGCGCTGCCCGCGGCGATCCGCGCGCTGCTCCGACCTGCCGGTTCGGCACAATCGCACCCATGACCGGAGTCGAGCGCGCGGAGATCGTCGTCGATCTCGCGGCGATCCGGCACAACGTGCGCCGGCTCCGCGAGCTCACCGGCACGCCCGTCATGGTCGTCGTCAAGGCCGACGCCTACGGCCACGGCATGCTGCCCGCGGCCCGCGCCGCCCGTGCTGCCGGCGCGCCCTGGCTGGGCGTCTCCAGCCTGGCCGAGGCGGTGGCGTTGCGCGCCGCCGGCGACGACGGCCGGATCCTGGCCTGGCTCACCGTCCCCGGCGAGGACTGGGCGCCCGCGGTGGCCACCGGCGTCGACGTCACGGCCTACGACCTCGACCACCTCGACGCCGTCGCCCGCGCCGTCGCCGACACCGGCCGGCCGGCCCGACTGCAGCTCAAGGTCGACACCGGCCTCTCCCGCGGGGGCGCGCCCCGCGCCGCCTGGAGCGAGCTGTTCGCCGCCGCCCGCGCCGGCGAGCAGGCCGGCACCTGGCAGGTCACCGGCGTCTGGTCGCACCTGGCCTGCTCCGACGAGCCCGAGCACCCCGCCAACGCCGCGCAGGAGACCGCCTTCCGCGAGGCCCTCGCGCTCGCCGAGGCCGCCGGGCTGCGCCCCGAGGTGCGTCACCTCGCCAACTCCGCCGGGGCGCTGCTGCGTCCCTCGGCCCGCTTCGACCTCGTCCGCTGCGGCCTGGCCTCCTTCGGCCTCGACCCCGCCCCCGGTCGCCTGCCGGCCGACGTCGGGCTGCGCCCGGCGATGACCGTGCGCGCCCGGCTGGCGATGGTCAAGCCGCTCGTCGCCGGCGACGCCGTCTCCTACGGCCACACCTGGACGGCGAGCGCGCCCACCGTCGTCGGCCTCGTGCCGGCCGGGTACGCCGAGGGCGTGCCGCGCGCGGCCGGCAACCGCGCCGAGGTGGCCGTGGCCGGACGCCGGGCGCCGCTGCGCGGCGTCGTGTGCATGGACCAGTTCGTCGTCGACCTCGGCGCCGACGCCCTCGAGCGAGCGGGGGAGGAGGCCGTGCTGATCGGCCCGGCCCCCGCGCCCAGCGCCCAGGACTGGGCCGCGTGGTGCGACACCATCTCCTACGAGATCGTCACCCGCCTCGGCGGCCGCTTCGCGCGGGTGCACGTCGACTCCGAGTCCGTCTCGCCTGGCACCCCCGCCGAGGCCGCGGTGGCCGCGTCCGTCGGGAGCGCCCGATGAGCGACGACGCCCGGCCCACCACCGGCGCGCGGGTGCGCCGCGTCCTCGTGCGCACCGCCGGCGCCGCGGCCGGCCTCGCACTGGCCGGCACCGCCGTCCAGGTGGCCCGGCACAGCCGCGTCATCCACCGCCGCGACGCCGGCGACCAGGTGCCGCTCGGCTCGCTGCGCTCCTCGCCGCAGATCGTCGTGGCCGACGACGGCGTTCCGCTGCACGTGGAGGTCGACGAGCACGAGCCCACCGGCCGTCGTCAGGCCGTGCCGCCGGTCACCGTCGTGTTCGTCCACGGCTACGCCCTGACGCTCGACTGCTGGCACTTCCAGCGCGCCGCCTACCGGGGGCTGGTGCGCACCGTCTTCTACGACCAGCGCTCGCACGGCCGCTCGGGACGCTCGGACCGCCAGCACGCCACCATCGACCAGCTCGGCCTCGACCTCGCGCGGGTGCTCGAGGAGGTCGTCCCCGAGGGGCCCGTGGTGCTCGTCGGGCACTCCATGGGCGGCATGACGATCGTCGCGCTCGCCGAGCAGCACCCCGAGCTGTTCGGCAGCCGCATCGTCGGCGTCGGGCTCGTCTCGACGACCGCCGGCGGGCTCGATCCCAGTCGCATCCTGCTGCCGATGGTGCCCGCGCGCCTCGGCGGACGGGCCGTCCAGAGCACGGTCGGGGTGCTCTCCCGCGGGCACCGCTCCATCGACCGGCTGCGGCGGATGGGCCGCGCCGTCGCGTCGGTGGCCACCGACGTGTTCGCCTTCGGCGACGAGGTGCCGGCCAGCTACGTGCGCTTCGTCGACGAGATGCTCTCCTCGACCCCCTTCGAGGTCGTCGCGCAGTTCTTCCCGAGCTTCCGCAGCCTCGACAAGTTCCACGCCGTGGAGGTGATGGGGCACGTGCCGACGTCGATCGTCTGCGGCACCGCCGACCGCCTCACCGCCATCGGCCACAGCCGCAAGCTGCACAGCCGGATCGCCGGGTCGCGGCTGCTGGAGTGCGAAGGAGCCGGACACATGGTGATCATGGAGCGGCACGAGCAGGTCAACGCCGAGCTCGACCAGCTGCTCGCCGCCGCCACGGAGCGGGTGGGGCGCCGATGAGCGCAGGCCCGACCCTCGAGGTGCGACGCGTCGGACCCGAGGCCGCCCGCGACGTGCTCGGCGTCGTCCGCGCCGCCTTCGAGGCGCGTCCGCCGCTCGACCCGCCCGCCGACGCCCTCAGCGAGACCGAGGAGACCATCGCCGCCGCGCTCGCGACCGGCGGCGGGATCCTCGCCTGCCTCGACGGCGAGCCCGTCGGCGCCGTGCTGCTCGACCCCGTCGGCCCCACCACCTACCTGCGCCGCTTCGGCGTCCTGCCCGACCGGCAGGGCCACGGCATCGCCACCGCGCTCGTCGACGCCTGCGCCGAGGCCGTCGACGCCCGCGCCCTCGCCACCGGCACCGGCGGGGAGGACCTCACCGTCGTGGCCCGCGAGGAGCTGCCGCGCACCATCCGGTTCTGGGAGCGTCAGGGGTTCCGCGAGATCACCCGCCGCTCGCCCCTGGTGGAGCTGCGACGTCCGCTGCGCACCGCCGTCATCCCCGCCCCCGACGCCGACGCCATGCGGGCGCTGGGCCGTGCCGTCGCCGGCCAGCTCGCGCCCGGCGACCTGCTCGTCCTCACCGGCGAGCTCGGTGCCGGCAAGACCACCTTCACCCAGGGCCTCGGCGCCGGCCTCGGCGTGCGGGGCGCGGTGACGTCGCCGACGTTCGTCATCGCCCGCGTGCATCCCTCCGAGGTCGGCGGCCCCGCCCTGGTGCACGTCGACGCCTACCGCCTCGGCGGGCTCGAGGAGCTCGACGACCTCGACCTCGACACCTCCCTCGACCACGCCGTCACGGTCGTGGAGTGGGGGGAGGGCCTGGCCGAGGGGCTGGCCGACTCGCGCCTGGAGGTGCGGATCGTCCGCGACGCCGTCGTCGACCCCGACGCCGAGCTCGACCCGCGCCGCGTCGAGATCACCCCCGTCGGGCCGCGCTGGCATGCGCTGAGCTTCCGCGGGCTGGGGTAGCGGGGGTCGTGAAAGGTTCGGCGGCCAACCGCTGAAGCTTCAGCGGCCAGCCGCTGGACCTGTCGGTGGGCGTTCGAAGGTTCGAACGCCTACCGCAAGGTTCGGCGGTCAGCCGCCGAAACGCACAGATCGGCCCGCACCGACCCCCGCCGTCGACCCCGCGCACGAAACTGGCGCCTGACCGATGAAGCTTCATCGTCCAAGCGCCAGCTTCATCGGTTGACCGATGAAACTGGCGGGGGAGGCGCGCCGACGAGCCGCCCGTAGAATCGACGCCGCACCCCCGGTCTCGCTCGAGCCGGGGCGTTCGTGCTGCGCCCGCGCGCGCCGACACTCCGTCGAACCCCGAGGAGCACCCGTGTCCACCGCAGTCCCCGCCTCCGGCTTCACCCGCGCCGTCCTGGCCGAGCCGACGCTGGCGGAGGTCGTCGTCGAGGCCGGCCAGGGCCGGCTGCGCTCGCTCGACCTCACCGGCCCCGAGGGGCTGCGGCCGTTCCTCACCGCCGGCATCGCCGGCGCCGGCCGCACGGTGCTCGTGGTCACCGCCACGAGCCGGGAGGCCGAGGACCTCGTCACCGCGCTGGGCGACGCCGCGTTCGCCGGGCTCGTCGACCCCGCCGCGGTGGCCTACTACCCGAGCTGGGAGACGCTGCCGCACGAGCGACTCAGCCCGCGCAGCGACACCGTCGGACGCCGGCTCGCGGTGCTGCGTCGCCTGCAGAACCCCGGCGACGACGCCACCACCGGGCCGCTCCAGGTCGTCGTGGCGCCGGTGCGCTCGGTGCTGCAGCCGCAGGTCAAGGGCCTGGGCGACCTCACGCCCGTCGAGCTGAGGGTCGGCGACACCGCCGACCTCGACGACGTCGTCGCGGCCCTGGCAGGCGCCGCCTACAGCCGGGTCGACCTGGTGGAGAAGCGCGGCGAGTTCGCGGTGCGCGGCGGCATCGTCGACGTCTTCCCGCCCACCGAGGAGCACCCGCTGCGCGTGGAGCTCTTCGGCGACGAGGTCGACGGCATCCGCTCCTTCTCCGTCGCCGACCAGCGCACCCTCGAGCCGGTGCAGCGCCTGTGGGCGCCGCCGTGCCGCGAGCTGCTGCTCACCGACGACGTCCGCGCCCGCGCCGCCGAGCTGGGGCGCAGTCACCCGCGGCTCATCGAGCTCACCGACAAGATCGCCGCCGGCATCGCGGTGGAGGGCATGGAGTCCCTCGCGCCGGTGCTCGTCGACGACCTCGAGCTGCTCGTCGACGTCGTGCCGGTCGACACCCACGTGCTGGTGCTCGACCCCGAGCGCGTGCGCCGCCGCGCGCACGACCTCGTCGCCACCTCCGAGGAGTTCCTCGGCGCCAGCTGGGCCGCGGCCGCCTCGGGCGGCGAGGCGCCGATCGACCTCGGCGCCGCGTCCTACCGCACCCTCGCCGACGTCCGCGAGCACGCCATCGGGCGCGGCATGGCCTGGTGGTCGATGAGCCCGTTCGGCCTCGCGCCCGACGACGCCGGCCCCGACGGCATCGCCGGCCTCGACGGCGCCTCCGACGTGCGGGCCGGCGACGTCGGCGTCGCGTCCCGCGCCCTCACCGCCCAGCCCGCCGAGGCCTATCGCGGCGACGTCGAGAAGGCCACCGCCGACCTCGCCCGCTGGCAGCAGCAGGGCTACCGCGTGCTCGTCGTCCAGCCCGCCCACGGCCCGGCGCAGCGCACGCTGCAGGTGCTCGGCGAGGCCGACGTCGCCGCGCGCCTCGACGAGAGCGCCGGCGTCGAGGAGGGCGTCGTCACGGTCTCCTGCGGCACCCTGGCCCACGGCTTCGTCGACGACGACGCCCGCCTGGTGCTGCTCACCGGCGAGGACCTCACCGGCCAGCGCTCCTCGACCCGCGACATGCGCCGCATGCCCGCGCGCCGCAAGAAGCAGATCGACCCCCTCGAGCTCAAGGCCGGCGACTACGTCGTCCACGAGCAGCACGGCGTGGGCCGGTTCGTGGAGATGAAGCAGCGCGAGGTGCAGGGCGCCACCCGCGAGTACCTCGTGCTCGAGTACGGCGCGTCCAAGCGCGGCGCCCCGCCGGACCGGCTCTACGTGCCGGCCGACGCCCTCGACCAGGTCACCCGCTACGTCGGCGGCGAGCAGCCCAGCCTCGACCGCCTCGGCGGCGCCGACTGGTCCAAGCGCAAGAGCCGCGCCCGCAAGGCCGTCCGCGAGATCGCCGCGGAGCTGATCAAGCTCTACGCCGCCCGCCAGGCCACGAAGGGCCACGCCTTCGGCCCCGACAGCCCCTGGCAGCGCGAGCTCGAGGACGCCTTCCCGTTCACCGAGACCGTCGACCAGCTGGTCACCGTCGACGAGGTCAAGCGCGACATGGAGCGCACCGTCCCGATGGACCGCCTCATCTGCGGCGACGTCGGCTACGGCAAGACCGAGATCGCGGTGCGCGCGGCGTTCAAGGCGGTGCAGGACGGCAAGCAGGTGGCCGTCCTCGTGCCGACGACGCTGCTGGTCACCCAGCACCTGTCCACCTTCATGGAGCGCATGAGCGGGTTCCCCGTGGTGCTCAAGGGCCTCTCCCGGTTCCAGACCGACAAGGAGGCCGCCGAGGTGATGGCGGGGCTGGCCGACGGCACCGTCGACGTCGTCGTCGGCACCCACCGGCTCTTCAACGCCGACATCCGGTTCAAGGACCTCGGCCTGATCATCGTCGACGAGGAGCAGCGCTTCGGCGTCGAGCACAAGGAGCAGATGAAGCGACTGCGCACCAGCGTCGACGTCCTCTCCATGAGCGCCACCCCGATCCCGCGCACGCTCGAGATGGCGATCACCGGCATCCGCGAGATGTCCACGATCACGACCCCGCCCGAGGAGCGCCACCCGGTGCTCACCTACGTCGGGGCCTACGAGGATCGTCAGGTGATCGCCGCCATCCGCCGCGAGCTGCTGCGCGAGGGCCAGGTCTTCTACATCCACAACCGGGTCAACTCGATCGAGAAGGCCGCCGCCCGCCTCACCGAGCTGGTGCCCGAGGCGCGGGTGGCCACGGCGCACGGGCAGATGAACGAGCGCCAGCTCGAGCAGGTGATGCTCGACTTCTGGGAGAAGCGCTTCGACGTGCTCGTGTGCACCACGCTCGTGGAGTCCGGCCTGGACGTCTCCAACGCCAACACCATGATCATCGAGCGGTCCGACACCCTCGGCCTCTCCCAGCTCCACCAGCTGCGCGGCCGCGTCGGACGCTCCCGCGAGCGCGCCTACGCCTACTTCCTCTACCCCTCGGAGAAGCCGCTCACCGAGACCGCCCACGAGCGGCTGGCCACCCTGGCCCAGCACTCCGACCTCGGCGGCGGCATGGCGATCGCGATGAAGGACCTCGAGATCCGCGGCGCCGGCAACCTGCTGGGCGGCGAGCAGTCGGGCCACATCGCCGACGTCGGCTTCGACCTCTACGTCCGGCTCGTCGGCGAGGCCGTCTCGGACTTCAAGGGCGAGGGCGAGCAGGAGCTCAACGAGGTGCGCATCGAGCTGCCCGTCGACGCCCACCTGCCCCACGACTACATCCCCTCCGAGCGGCTGCGCCTGGAGATGTACAAGCGGCTGGCCGAGGTGCGCACCGACGAGGACGTCGACGCCATCCACGAGGAGCTGGTCGACCGCTACGGCGAGCCGCCGATCGTCGTCGTCTCGCTGCTGCTGGTGGCCCGGTTCCGGGCGCGGGCCCGGCAGGCCGGCATCGGCGAGGTGACGATCGCCGGCCGCAACGTGCGCTTCGCGCCGGTCTCGCTGCCGGAGTCGCGTCAGGTGCGCCTGCAGCGGATGTACCCCAAGTCGCTCATCAAGCCGGCCCTGGACACCATCCTGGTGCCGCGTCCGCAGACCGCGGTGATCGGCGGGAAGCCGCTGGACGGCATCGCCCTGCTGCAGTGGGCCCGCGAGGTCATCGACGCGGTCATCGACCCGCCGGAGGCCTCGAAGAGCGCGTGAGGCCCGCGGGAGTCCCGCGGTGGGTCCCGGGCCGTGGGCGGGGGCTGGCGGCGACGCCGGGCGCGGGTGCTTGAATGGCCTGCGTCACATCCCGTCACCTCTCACCGCGCGCCTGAGCGCGGCCAAGGAGTGCCCGTGCGCCTCATGCGTCCCGTCCTCGGTGCGGCGGCCGTCGCCGTCCTCGCCTCCTCGCTCTCCGCGTGCGGGGTCTCCGACCAGACCATCCGCCCCGGCACCGCCGCGGTCGTCGACGGCACCACGATCAGCCTGCGGGAGGTCGACGACGCCGCTGGGCCCGCCTGCGACGTGCTGCGCACCGACCCCACGCGGCTGGGCCAGGGCTACACCGGCTTCCAGCTGCGCAACATCGTCCTGACCCAGCTGGCCGTGAAGGTGCTGGCCGACCGCATCGCCCGCGAGAACGGCATCGACGGCCGCGACCTCTACCGTCAGGTCGAGGACGCCACCCGCACCAGCCTCACCGGCGTCAGCGCCGCCGACCGCAGCGCGGCCCTGCCGGTCTTCGCCGCCGGCACCTACGCCAACGAGGTGCTCGACCGCGCCGTGACGGCCACCCTCGGCGCGGACGCCGCCGATCAGGTGCGCACGGCCGCCGGCCAGCAGCTGCTGCTCAACGCCCAGAAGGTTGCCGACATCGAGACCAACCCGCTGTTCTCGCCGATCGACTTCGGCGCCGCGCCGGCCGCTCCCGCCGACCTCTCGGTGCCGGTCAGCGGCATCGCCACGACGGCGGCCGCGCCGTCGCCCGGCCCCGAGCAGCTCGCCGCGCTCCCGGCCGACCAGCGCTGCACCGCGCGGTGACCTCGTCCCAGGACCACTCGGGCGGGCACCCGCAGGAGCAGGAGCCGCTGCTGGAGTTCCGGGAGACGATGCGGCTGCTGCGCGCCGAGTGCGCCTGGAAGCGCGAGCAGACCCACGCCTCCCTGGTGCCGTTCCTCCACGAGGAGGCCGCCGAGGTGGCCGAGGCGATCGCCGAGGGCGATCCCGCGCACCTGCGCGAGGAGCTGGGGGACCTGCTGCTGCAGGTCTACTTCCACGCCGCCATCGCCGAGGAGGCCGGGCAGTTCACGATCGACGACGTCGTCGCGGGCCTGGCCGAGAAGATGCGCCGCCGCAACCCGCACGTGCTCGGCACCCCGGAGCAGCGGGCCGCCGCGGCCGGGCTGAGCGCCGAGGAGGTCTCCCGGCGCTGGGAGCAGATCAAGGCCGCCGAGCGCGAGGAGTGACCTCGCGCCCGACGGCCTCGACGGTGGTGCGGGTGGATCAGGCCTGCGGCAGGGTCTCCGAGGCGCAGACGACGTAGGCCGTCAGCGGGCTGCCGTCGGCGTGGCTGGTCCCCACGGTCCACGAGGTGGCGCTGGTGGCGCCGTTCAGGGCCGGGGTGCCGGCGCTGTTGGACGGGTAGGAGCTGTAGACGGCGTCGCCCTCGCCGCCGATGATGCCTCCGCCGACCGCGGTCTCCCCCGTGAGGCAGCTCGCGGTGGCCGTGACCGGGCCGGAAAGTCCGGGCACGGGTGCGGTGCGGTAGGTCAGCGTGCCGGCGAAGGTGCCGTCGGCGCCCGCGGGGCCGGTGGCTCCGGTCGGACCGGTGGCTCCCGTCGCGCCGGTGGCGCCCGTGGGACCGGTGGCGCCGGTCGGGCCGGTGGCGCCGTCCAGGCCGTTGGCGCCGGCAGCGCCGGTCGCGCCCGCGGCACCGGTGGCGCCGTTCTCGCCCGCGAGGCCGGTGGCGCCAGTCGGACCCGTCGGACCCGTCGGGCCGGTGGCGCCGTCAGCGCCGGCCGGGCCCATCAGGCCCTGGATGCCCTGGATGCCCTGGATTCCCTGGGCGCCGGCCTCGCCGGTGGCGCCGGTCGCGCCGGTCGCGCCGGTGGCGCCGGTCGCTCCCGTGGCGCCGGTGGCGCCGGTCTCGCCCGTGGCACCGGTGGCGCCGGTGGCGCCGGTGGCGCCCTGGATGCCCTGGGCACCGGTCTCGCCGGTGGCACCCGTGGCGCCGGTGGCGCCCTGGATGCCCTGGGCGCCGGCCTCGCCGGTGGCGCCGGTCGCGCCCGTGGCGCCCGTGGCACCGGTCGCGCCCGTGGCACCCGTGGCACCCGTGGCGCCGGTGGCGCCGGTGGCGCCGGTGGCGCCGCGGCCGTTCCAGGCGATCGGGGTCTCCCCGGTCTTGCACGCGCGACCGGCGGGCACGACGCGGAGGCTGCCGTCCTTGCTGAAGCAGGCGGTGATGACGCCCTCGCGCTGGCCGGGGGCGTCGGCGAAGGCCGGCGCGAAGGCCATGAGGGTCGAGGTCGACGTGGCGATGAGCGCCACGGACGTGAGGGCGCGCCGCATCGTGCGGGTAGAGGTCATGTGGGGGTTCCACCTTCCATGGTGCCCGTCGCGGACCGTCCGGACGGGTCGTCGACGCCGCCGGGGCGACGTCGGGGCTTGAGGATCGACGCGGGTCGCGCCGGATCAGCGCGAGGCGGCGAGGCGCTTCTGGACCGACCGCAGCCGGGCCCTCGCGGTGGCGTCGCCGGGCTTGAGGTCGACGACGCGCTTCCACAGGGCGGCGGCACCGCGCAGGTCCTGGCCCTCGGTGAGGATCGCCAGGTTGTTCAGCGCCGGGACGTACTCCGGGTCGAGCCGGATGGCCGCGGCGTAGTGCGTGACGGCCTCGAGCGTGCTGCCGCCCTGCTGGGCGATGAGGCCGAGGTCGTAGTGCCCGAACACGTTGTCGGGGTCGAGGCGCACGGCCTCCTTCAGCGTGGTGCGGGCGCCGGTGGCGTCGCCGGACTGCAGCTGGGCGGCGCCGCGGTCGACCAGCGTCGAGGCCCGGGCGGCCGCGGCCTTCGAGCCGGCGTCCGAGTCGCCGGAGCCGTCCGAGCCGCCGGAGCAGCCGGCGAGGCCGGTGGTCAGGCAGACGCCCAGCACGACGGCCGGGACGGAGCGGAGGACTCGACGACGACGCGGGCTGCGGGAGATCTGCTGCACGACCGGGCGATCGGCCCGGGCGGACCGCACCTGAGAGGAATGCTCAACCCGCTGGGTCAGCCGCGGGTCAGCCGCGGGTCAGCCGCCGGCCAGGCGCTGGGCGTGGCCCAGGTTCTCCTCGACGCGGGCCCGGTGCGCGGCGGGCAGGTCGGGATGGGCGAGGGCCTGGCGCGCCGCCTGCAGCGAGGTGGCGGCGTCCCCGATCCAGTACGCCGCGACGGCGAGCTCGTCGAGGGCCCGCCAGCCGTGGGCGGAGGGGTCGACGAACAGCACGTCGGTGGGCCGGCCCAGCGCGCACGCCTGGCGGGCGGCCAGCGCCGCCAGCGGCCAGCGGGGACCGCGCTCGCGGCAGAAGCGCGCGAGCTCGACGAGCGGCTCGGCGCGGGTGGGCCGCGACTGCCAGGCCTCCAGGTGGCGTCCGATCACCAGCGCGTCGTCGAGGCCGAGGCGCTCGCTGAGCATCGCCACCTGGAAGCGGGAGTACCAGACCTCCTCCTCCCAGCCGCCGAGGGCGATCCGGCGCTCGTAGGCGGCCAGGGCCTCGGCGTCACGGTGGAGGTCGCGCAGGGTCTGGGCGAGGTAGAAGGCCGAGCGGGCGTCGTCGGGGTCCTCGGCCAGGGCGCCCTCGAGCAGGCGCAGGTCCCGCTCGAACTTCACCGTGCGGCTCGACCCGTCGGCGTGGTCGACGAACCAGGCGCCGTCGGCGGGCACCGGGTCGGAGCCCGGGACGACGACCACCTCGTGGGTGACGCCGCGGTAGCGGGCCTCGGCGTCGGCGCGCACCAGGCGGACGTTGGCGTAGTGCAGGGCCTCCGAGCGCTGCTCGAGCAGGTGGAGCGGGGCGTGCAGCCGCGTCCGGAAGGTCGGGTCGTCGACGCGCAGCTCCATGTCGGCGTCGCACAGCAGCAGGTAGGTGGGGCGCCCGGCGGGGTCGGGGTTCGCCGCGCACCAGTCGCGGGCCAGGTCGAGGCCGTCGTTGCGGGCCTGGGCGAAGTCGTGGAACTCCCCGTGCCCCACCGTGCCCGGGACGCCGCGCTCGGCGAAGAACGCCTCGATCACCGCGGGCGTGCCGTCGGTGGAGCCGGTGTCGAGGATCGCGAAGGCGTCGATCCAGGGCGCCGCGGCCGCCAGCGACCGCTCGATGATGGCGGCCTCGTCCTTGACGATCATGGTCAGGCACAGCCGTGCGTCGCTCACGCCGACCGACTGTAGAGGCTCGCGCGTCCGAGCCCGGGCGGCGGGGACGGCGACGTCGGCGCGCGGCACTAGGCTGCGGTGCGTCCGTCACCCTCGCTCAGGAAGTGTTCACCGTGGCATCCATCGAAGCAGTCGGCGCCCGCGAGATCCTCGACTCCCGCGGCAATCCCACCGTCGAGGTCGAGGTCGTCCTCGACGACGGCACCTTCGCCCGCGCAGCCGTCCCGAGCGGTGCCTCCACCGGCGCCTTCGAGGCCGTCGAGCTGCGCGACGGCGGCGAGCGCTACCTCGGCAAGGGCGTCCTCAAGGCCGTCGAGGCCGTCAACAACGCCATCGGCCCGGCCATCGAGAACCTCGACGCCGACGACCAGCGCGTCCTCGACCAGACGATGCTCGACCTCGACGGCACCCCGAACAAGGCCACCCTCGGCGCCAACGCCATCCTCGGCGTCTCCCTCGCCGTGGCCAAGGCCGCCGCGGACTCCGCCGGCCTGCCGCTGTTCCGCTACGTCGGCGGCCCGAACGCCCACGTGCTGCCGGTGCCGATGATGAACATCCTCAACGGCGGCTCCCACGCCGACTCCAACGTCGACGTCCAGGAGTTCATGATCGCGCCCATCGGCGCCCCCACCTTCGCCGAGGCGCTGCGCTCCGGCGCGGAGGTCTACCACGCGCTGAAGTCGGTGCTGAAGAAGAAGGGCCTCTCCACCGGCCTGGGCGACGAGGGCGGCTTCGCGCCCAACCTCGAGAGCAACCGCGCCGCGCTCGACCTCATCGCGGAGGCCGTCGCGGCCACCGGCCTCGAGCTCGGCCGCGACATCGCGCTCGCCATGGACGTCGCCGCCTCGGAGTTCCACCACGACGGCGTCTACTCCTTCGAGGGCGGCACCAAGACCGCCGAGGAGATGACCGCCTACTACGCCGACCTCGTCGCCGCCTACCCGATCGTCTCGATCGAGGACCCCCTCAACGAGGACGACTGGGAGGGCTGGAAGGCCATCACCGACCAGCTCGGCGCGAAGACCCAGCTCGTCGGCGACGACCTCTTCGTCACCAACGTCGAGCGGCTGCAGCGCGGCATCACCGGCGGCCAGGCCAACGCCCTGCTGGTGAAGGTCAACCAGATCGGCACGCTCACCGAGACCCTCGACTCCGTCGACCTCGCGCACCGCAGCGGCTACCGCTGCATGATGAGCCACCGCTCCGGCGAGACCGAGGACACCACGATCGCCGACCTCGCCGTCGCCACCAACTGCGGCCAGATCAAGACCGGCGCCCCGGCGCGCTCGGACCGCGTCGCGAAGTACAACCAGCTGCTGCGCATCGAGGACCTTCTCGGCGACGCGGCCCGGTACGCCGGTGTGTCGGCGTTCCCGCGCTACTCCGCCTGAGTCACCCTAGGACGGTGAGCCCCGACCCCCGACGCACCTCGTCCCGGGGGTCGGTCCGGGTCGTGCGGGGTCCCGACCCGCCGAGCGCCCCGAGCGCGCCACCCCCCGACCCGCGTCGGGGGGCGGCTCCTCCGGGCGCGGCTCGGGTGGCTCGAGCGGCCCGGGACGCACCGGGGGCTCCGGCGGCGCCCCGACGCGTCCCGAGCGGCGTCGGCCCCGGCTGACGGGTCGGGCCGCCGTGCTGGTGCTCGTGCTGGCGGTGCTCACCGTCTCCTACGCCTCCTCGGCGAAGGCCTACCTGCGTCAGCGCTCCGACCTCGACCAGGTCCGCAGCGACATCGCGCGCAAGCAGAAGGCGATCGACGCGCTGCGCGAGCAGAAGGAGCGCTTCTCCGACCCCGCCTACATCAAGCAGGTCGCCCGCGAGCGCTTCGGCTACTGCGACCCCGGCGAGACCTGCTACGTCGTGCTCGGCAAGGACGGCCAGCCGCTGCGCGCGGAGTCCGAGCTCGGCGACCCGTCCTCGGTGGGCACGCCCAGCAAGCCGCGCGCCTGGTGGGACGACGCCTGGCGCTCGGTGCAGGTGGCCGGCGACCCGCCGCAGGACCCCGGCACGCCCCCGGCCACCGAGATCGACGGCTCGCGGGAGAAGCAGGGCCGCTGAGGCCCGCTCCCGCACCCCGGACTCGCACGCCCGGGCCGCAGCGGGGAGAATCCTCGGCGTGATCGATCCTGCCGACGAGGCCGCCGTCGCCGCCCAGCTCGGACGCACCCCGCGCGGCATCGCCGCCGTGGGCCACCGCTGCCCCTGCGGTGACCCCGACGTCGTCACCACCGAGCCACGGCTGCCCGACGGCACGCCCTTCCCGACCACCTACTACCTCACCTGCCCGCGCGCGGCCTCGCGCATCGGCAGCCTCGAGGGCGGCGGTCTGATGAAGGAGATGGAGGCCCGGCTCGGCGAGGATCCCGAGCTCGCCGCCGCCTACGCCGCCGCGCACGAGCGCTACCTGGCCGCCCGCGCCGAGCTCGGCGAGGTCGAGGAGATCGCCGGCATCTCCGCCGGCGGCATGCCGACCCGCGTCAAGTGCCTGCACGTGCTGGCCGGCCAGGCGCTCGCGCAGGGCCGGGGCGTCAACCCGCTGGGCGACGAGGTGCTCGACCTCCTCGGCCCCTGGTGGGAGTCCGGCTCCTGCACCCCGCGGCCCGGGGAGTGAGCAGGCCCGTCGCCGCGATCGACTGCGGCACCAACACGATCAAGCTGCTCATCGGCGCGCTGCCCGACGTCGCCGTGCGCACCTCGCGGATGGTGCGGCTGGGCCAGGGCGTCGACGCCACCGGCCGGCTCGCGCCCGAGGCCCTCGCGCGGGCGTTCGCGGCCGTCGAGGAGTACGCCGAGCTCATCGCCGCCCACGACGTCCCGGTCGAGCGGATCCGCTTCTGCGCCACCTCGGCCACCCGCGACGCCTCGAACGCCGAGGAGTTCTCCGACGGCGTCCTCGCGCGGCTCGGCGTGCGCCCGGAGGTGCTCAGCGGCACCGAGGAGGCCGCCCTGGCCTACGCCGGCGCGGTCCGCGGCCTCGACGACGCCGCCCGTCCGGTGCTCGTCATCGACGTCGGCGGCGGCTCCACCGAGCTGATCCTCGGCGACGCCGCGCCCACCGCCGCCCACTCGATGGACATCGGCTCGGTGCGCCTCACCGAGCGGTTCCTGCGCTCCGACCCGCCCACCGCCGAGGAGATCGCGGCGTGCGTGGCCCACGTCGACGCCGAGCTCGACGCCTGCCCCGTCGATCCCGCGCTCGGCGCCACCGTCGTCGGCGTCGCCGGCACCTTCACCTCGGTGGCCGCCGGCGTCCTGCGCCTGAAGGCCTTCGATCCCGACGCCATCGACCACGCCCGCCTGCCGATGGCCGACGTCCACCGTCTCTGCGACGAGCTCGTCGCCATGACCACCGCCCAGCGCCTCGAGCTCGGCTGGATGCACCCCGGCCGCGCCGACGTCATCCCCGCCGGTGCCCTCATCGTCAGCCGGGTGCTCGCTCGCGCCACCGCCTCGCATCTGGTGGTGGCCGAGGCGGACATCCTCGACGGGATCGCGTGGAGCATCTGAGCGCCGGTCAACTACCCGGCTGACCGGGTGATCGTCTGCTTGGCACGCGAGATGTCGTGTGCCAAGCAGACAGTTCGCGTGCCAGGTCCCGGCCCGGGGACGCCTCAGACGAGGAGCGTGCGGCGGGCGAGGCGTCGGCCGGGGGACCGCGAGCTCGCGCGGCAGCCGCGCAGGTCGAGCACCTTGGTGGGGCTCATCCAGCCCTGGGACGGCTTGTGCAGCGCCCACCCGTCGCCGAGAGTCACCGCGGCGTGCTGGACGGCGCCGTCGGTGGAGCGCCACACCCAGACCGTGCCCGGGTCCTCGTCGCGGCCACCGGGGCGGGTGCGGTCGGCGAGGAACGCCTCGAACGGCTCGCGCTGCATCCAGGTCGTCGCCGCCCCGGGGACGCCGGCTGCGGCCATCACCGCGCCGAAGCAGTTGGGTCCGCTCTCAGGGGCGAAGCGTCCCGCCACGTCGCGCGCGTCCGGCAGCACCGTCACGGCGGCCGTCCAGGTCGCGGGGGACACCTCGCCGTGACGGCTGGGACGACGTCCCGCCTCGACGTACTCGCCCAGACGTCCGCGCCAGACCCGCACGCTCGGCACCAGGTCGGCGTCGTCGGCCAGCCGAGCCCGGACGAGGGCGGTGCGGACCGGCGCGGGGAGGGCGTGGAAGGCGTCCTCGTCGAGCCAGACGACGTCGGGCTCGGGCGCAGGCGCGTAGAGCCCGAAGACGTCCCTGCGGGCATCCACGGGGCGCAGCGACGGGGCCGGACGCGGATCGACGTGGTCCGCGACGAGGCGCGCGAGGTCTGCGTCGACGCGGAAGGGCTGCACCGACGGCGCCAGCCAGCCGGCCCAGCGTGCGAGCAGGCCGGCGTCGACCTCCATGCCCAGCACGCGCGTCAGGGTCGGCTCCCGAGATGTCACGCGCGGAAGGCTACGTCGGACGCGCCGCCGCGACCTGCGAGAATGCGTCGGTGACCTCGCACGCCATCACCGTCCTCGGGCACGACCGGCCCGGCATCATCGCCGAGACCACCGGGCGGCTCGCCGACCTCGGCCTCAACCTCGAGGACTCCTCGATGACCCTCCTGCGCGGGCACTTCGCCATGACGCTGGTGTGCGCCGGCGAGGTCGACGCCGCCGCGCTCGAGCAGGCCCTCGCCCCGCTGGCCGCGGACGACTCGCTGAGCGTGAGCGTCCGCGAGGTCGCCGCGAGCGGCGGCGGCGCCGCGGTCGGCAGCAGCTGGGTGCTCACCGTGCACGGCGGCGACCGTCCGGGCATCGTCTCCTCGGTCGTCAGCCAGGTGGCGGCCGTCGGCGGCAACATCACCGACCTCACCACGCGTCTGGCCGGCGACCTCTACCTGCTCATCGCCGAGATCGACCTGCCCGCCGGCACCGACGTCGACGCCGTGCGTGCGGCCATCGCCGGCGCCGCGGAGGCCCTCGGCGTCGGCGCGACCCTGCGCGCCGCGGAGGCCGACGACCTGTGAGCGAGCTCGAGCCCCGGGTCGCGGCCTGGAGCGAGACCGACCTCGGGGTCGAGGGCCGGGTCCTCGACGTCGTCCGCGCGCCCGCCACGGTGCTGGCCACCGTCGGCGCCGCCGTCGACCCCACCGCCCCGGAGTCGGTGCAGCTGGCCGCCGACCTCGTCGCGACGATGCGCGTCAGCCCTGGCTGCGTCGGCCTCGCGGCCCCGCAGGTGGGCGTGAGCGCGCAGATGTTCTGCGTCGACGTCTCCGAGCATCCCAAGACTCGCGAGCACCACGGCACGTTCGTGCTGTGCAACGCCGAGGTCGTGGAGTCCAGCCGCAACGAGAAGGCCCGCGAGGGCTGCATGAGCGTCCCCGACCTCACGGGCGATGTGAAGCGCGCCTCCCGCGTCACCGTACGCGGCCAGCTGCCCGGCACCGGCGAGGAGGTCGTCCTCGGAGCGGTGGCCTTCGAGGCCCGGGCGCTGCAGCACGAGATCGACCACTGCCAGGGTCTGCTGTTCCTCGACCGCGTCGCCGGCGCCCACGCCATCTACCAGCGCAAGACCTACCTCTAGGACCGACGCCGGCCCGGCCGGCACCGCCCCCGTATCCCAACCGGCAGAGGAAGCCGTCTTAAAAACGGCGCAGTGCGGGTTCGAGTCCCGCCGGGGGCACCGCTCAGACCTCCCTCACACCTCCAGCACGATCCCGCGTCCGGCGAAGAACCGCGCGAACACCTCGACGGGCAGCCGTGCGACCCGCGAGTCCGGGGTGTCGCCGGCGGGGTCGTGGTGGGTCAGGTGGCCGTCCTCGTGGCCGACGACGAGCACGAGGTGTCCGCCGGTGCGCGAGGGCGTGCTCTCGGGACGCCGGACCTCCGAGGTGACCGAGGCGATCACGAGCGCTCCGGCGTCGATCGCCGCCGTGAGCCCCTCGACCGTCAGGTGCGGCTCGGAGCGGGCGACGAGGTCGAGCTCGCGTCCGACGAACTCCACGAACGGCGCGTAGATCAGGCCGCCGGGGGCGCCCGCCTCGTCGCTGTAGGCACCGTGCCGGTGCGCCGCCGTCGCCAGCGCGTGCAGCGTCGGCGCCTCGCCGTCGCGGGCCAGCAGCGCCATCCGCAGGCAGGCCATGCCGCACCAGCGCTGCGCCCAGGCGGCGTAGGCCTCGAGGTCGGGCGCCCCGGTGGAGGGCCAGGCCGGGTCGTCGGCGACGGCCCGTCGTCCGGCCTGGACGTCCGCGACCAGCGCGGGGGAGGCGTACTGGGAGACCACGGGCACCGAGCGCGTCACGGCGTCGACGCTAGCCGAGGGTCCGCAGGGGCTGCGTGCCAGGATCGTCGCCGTGAGCCCTGACCCCGTCGAGCCGGACGACGTCGCCGAGCCGCCGCCCTTCAGTCGCGCCCTGTGGGACCGCCGCTACGCGGCCTCGCGCGTGTGGAGCGGGCGTCCCAACCGGCGGCTGGTGGAGCAGGTGGCCGCCCTGACGCCCGGCCGCGCCCTCGACGTCGGCTGCGGCGAGGGGGCCGACGCCGTGTGGCTGGCCGCCCGTGGCTGGAAGACGACCGGCGTCGACGTCTCGCTCGTCGCGCTGGAGCGCACCGCCGAGCATGCCGCCGCCGAGGGCGTCGAGGTCCGCACGCTGCCGTGGGACGCGCTCTCCGGGGAGCCGGTGCCCGGCGGGCCCTACGACCTCGTCGCGTCCCACTTCCTGCACCTGCCCGAGCAGCTGCGCGCCCCGGCCTACGCCGCGATGGCGGACGCGATGGCGCCCGGCGGCCGGCTCCTGGTCGTCGCCCACCACCCGCAGGACGTGGCCGCCGGCGTGCGCCGCCCGCCGATCGAGCTGCTGGTGACGCCCGATGACGTCGTGGGGGTCCTCCAGGGGCTCGACGCCGACTGGGAGGTCGAGGTCGCCGCCGAGGAGCGGCGCGAGCAGGACGTCGACGGCGTGCCCGTCGCCGTCGTCGACACCGTGGTGCGCGCGCGCCGCCGCTGACCCTGTGGGTCCCCTGAGAACGGGAACGTTCACCCGTCAGGCGGCGTTGGACCAGGTGGACGGCACTAGGGTGTCGTCCTCGACGAGTCGTCACAGCGGCGACCGTCCGGCCTCCAGGGAGGAGACCATGCAGAGCAACAACCCGGTGTTCCGCCGCTCGGAGGAGTTCAACCGAGCCGGCTCGAACGCTTACGGCAACCAGACCTACCCCGGTTACTCCAATGACCCCTCCACGTGGGGCGTCGGCGCGCCGGGAGACCCCCAGACCGGTTCCCAGGGTTACGGCCAGGGCTACGGCGTGCCGCCGCGCGCCGAGTCCCCCATGACGATCGACACCGTCGTGCAGAAGACCGCCGCCAGCATCGGCGTCGTGATCCTCGCTGCGATGGCCACCTGGATCCTCACCCCCGACGTCACGACCCTGCCCGACGGCAGCGCCGACACCAGCGGCCTCGGCACGCTGTTCGCCGCCGCCGCGCTGGGCAGCCTCGTCGCCTTCGTGCTGTCGATGGTCAACTCCTTCAAGCGAGTCATCAGCCCCGCGCTCGTGCTGCTCTTCGCCGTCGCCGAGGGCGTCGCGCTGGGTGGCCTGAGCAAGGTGTTCAACATCGCCTACCCCGACGGCAACGTCGTCCAGGGCGCGGTCATCGGCACGTTCGCGGCCTTCGCGGGCACGCTGACGGCCTACAAGGTGTTCAACATCAAGGTCACCGCGAAGTTCCAGCGGTTCGTCATCGCCGCCGTCTTCGGCATGATCGGCCTCTCGCTCATGGAGCTGGTCCTCGGCCTGTTCGGCGCCCAGATCGGCCTCTTCGGCGTCAGCGGGATCGGCATGATCACCGCCGTCGCCGGCCTGGTGCTCGGCGTGTTCATGCTGATCATGGACTTCGACTTCGTCGAGCAGGGCATCCGCAACGGCCTGCCCGAGCGGGAGTCGTGGCGCGCTGCGTTCGCGATGACCGTCAGCCTGGTCTGGATCTACACCAACCTGCTGCGCATCCTGGCGTTCTTCTCCCAAGACTGATCAGCTGCGGACCGCACGCCGGTCCACGTCGGCCCGCTCGAGCCTCGGCTCGGGCGGGCCTTCGTGCGTCCGGGTGCCTGCTCGACGCCCGTGCTCGACGACCGCGTGGACGTGATCAGGTCAGGGAGGACTGGACGTTGTCAGGGGTGACTTCCCTGACGACGTCCAGCTTCCCCGGACATCCGAGGAAACCGCCCGCGCTCAGACCGGCACCGGCTCCGGCTCGGCGGCCGGACCGGGCTGGTCGTGCTCGGTGTCGTCGGGGCTCTCGCCGGCGGTGTCGTCGCGACGGCGACGATGGCGCAGCTCGACCCAGCGACCGCGCACGCCCAGGCGGGTGCCCCCGAGCTCGGTGCCGTCGAGCTCGGTGCCGGGGTGGTTGACCGCGCGGATGGCGGCGTCGGTGATGGGCAGGACGCCCTCGCCGCGCACCGACTCCAGCGTCAGCTCGCGCTCGTCGACGACGCCGAGGGCCGCCAGCATGCTCGGCAGCAGCACCGAGGCCAGGCGGCGGTAGCCCTCGGCGGAGGGGTGGAACTGGTCGGGGCCGAAGAGCAGCGCCGGGGTGGCGGCGAACTCCGGGCCGAGGATCGAGCCGAGGGAGACCGTGCGGCCGCCCTCCTCGAGCACCGCGATGGTCTGGCCGGCGGCCAGCCGTCGGGACCAGGTGCGGGCGACCTGCTTGAGCGGCGGGGCGATCGGCTTGATGGTGCCGAGGTCGGGACAGGTGCCGACGACGACGGCCACGCCGGCCTCGCGCAGGCGGCGCACCGACTCGGCGAGGTGGCGCACCGAGACCGCGGGCGGCACCACGTGGGTGACGTCGTTGGCGCCGATGAGGATGACGACGACGTCGGGCGAGGTGGGCAGCACCCGCCCGATCTGGTCGTCGAGGTCGCTGGTGCGGGCGCCGACGACGGCGACGTCGCGCAGGTGGACGCGGCGGTCGGCGTGGGCGGCCAGGCCGCTGGCCAGCAGCGCGCCGGGCGTCTCCTCGACGCGGTCGACGCCGTATCCGGCGGCGCTGGAGTCACCGAGGACGGCCATCTTGATGGCCGGGCCGGGACGTCCGCGGCCGTACCAGCCGGTGGGGTCCGGCGGCGGGGTCTCGAGGATCGGGCCGATGGTCTTGCGCGCCCAGCGCGCCTCCATGGTGAGGACGCCGTAGAGCCCGGCGCCCACGACGGAGAGGCCTCCGCCGCCGAGTGCCGCCGCGGAGGCCAGCCTGCGCGCCGCCGCTGCCTTGCCCATGCCTGTGATCCTACGGAGCCGCGGGGGTGGAGCGCCGCCTGGTACGCCCTAGGGTGAGGCTCGTGGACTACGTCGAATCTCTGCTGGACCTCATCGGCCACACCCCGCTGCTGAGGCTCTCGCGCACGCTGGACATGCCCACGGACCCGAACGGTCCGCTGGTCCTGGCCAAGGTCGAGTACCTCAACCCCGGTGGCTCGGTGAAGGACCGCATCGCCACCCGGATGATCGAGGCCGCCGAGGCCTCCGGGGAGCTGCAGCCCGGCGGCACGATCGTCGAGCCGACGTCGGGCAACACCGGCGTCGGACTGGCGATGGTGGCGCAGGCCAAGGGCTACAAGTGCGTCTTCGTCTGCCCCGACAAGGTCAGCGAGGACAAGCGCAACGTCTTGCGGGCCTACGGCGCGGAGGTCGTCGTCTGCCCGACGGCCGTCGCCCCCGAGCACCCCGACTCCTACTACAACGTCTCCGACCGCCTGGCCTCCCAGCCGGGCGCGTGGAAGCCCAACCAGTACGCCAACCCGAACAACCCGCGCTCCCACTACGAGACCACCGGCCCGGAGATCTGGGAGCAGACCGAGGGCCGCATCACCCACTTCGTCGCGGGCGTCGGCACCGGCGGCACCATCTCCGGCATCGGGCGCTACCTCAAGGAGCGCAACCCCGACGTCAAGATCATCGGCGCCGACCCGGCCGGCTCGGTCTACTCCGGCGGCACCGGGCGTCCCTACCTCGTCGAGGGCGTCGGCGAGGACTTCTGGCCCGACACCTACGACCGCACCCTGGCCGACCGGATCATCGAGGTCTCCGACGCCGACTCCTTCGCCTTCACCCGACGCCTCGCGCGCGAGGAGGCCCTGCTCGTCGGCGGCTCGTCGGGCATGGCCGCCTTCGCGGCCCGTCAGCTGGCCCACGAGCTCGCCGGCACCCCCGAGGGTCGCGACGCCGTCATCGTCGTCCTGCTGCCCGACTCCGGACGCGGCTACCTGACGAAGGTCTTCAACGACGAGTGGCTGGCGCAGTACGGCTTCCTCACCGGCGCCGAGCGCGACGGCCGCACCGTCGGCGAGGTGCTGCGCGGCAAGAGCGGCGGCCTGCCCGACCTCGTCCACACCCACCCGGCCGAGACCATCGCCGAGGCCGTCTCGATCCTGCAGGAGTACGGCGTCTCGCAGATGCCGGTCGTGCGGGCCGAGCCGCCCATCGTCGCCGCCGAGGTGGCGGGCTCGGTGTCCGAGCGGGCGCTGCTCGACGCGCTGTTCGCCGGCCACGCACGGCTCACCGACCCCGTCGAGGACCACATGTCGGGCCCGCTTCCCACCATCGGCTCCAATGCCGCCGCCCAGGACGCCGTCGGCCTTCTCGAGGGCGCCGACGCGGTGCTGGTGCACGAGGACGGCAAGCCGGTCGGCGTCCTCACGCGGCAGGACCTCCTGGCGTTCCTCGCGCGGGGGTAGTGCGCGGGGGAGAGAGACGCTTCAGCGGCTGACCGCCGAAACCCACGGTTGGCGTTCGAAGGTTCGAACGCCAACCGAAAGGTTCGGCGGTTGGCCGCCAAGACTTTCGGACGACCCACCCCCTGCCCCTAGAATCAGAACCTGTTCTAGTTCTGGAGGCAGGCATGACCGCGACCCCCGCGATCGAGGGCTGGTTCACGACCGGGCCCGAGCCGGCGTTGACCGCCGACCGGTGCACCACGTGCGCCACCGTGTTCTTCCCGCCGACGGCGGCCGCGACCGGCTTCTGCCGCAACCCGGCCTGCGACGGCGAGGACTTCGAGAGCGCGGCGCTCTCGCGGCGGGGACGCATCTGGTCCTACACCGACGCGCAGTACCGGCCGCCGGCGCCCTACGTCCCGGCGAGCGACCCCTACGAGCCGTTCGCGCTGGCCGCCGTCGAGCTCCCCGAGGGCCTCGTGGTGCTCGGCCAGGTGGCGGCGGGCTTCGGCGTCGACGACCTCCGGGTGGGCGCGGAGGCCGAGCTGGTCGTCGAGACGCTCTACGTCGACGACACCGGCGAGCGGACGATCTGGCGCTGGCGCCCGGTCGCGCCGGTCGCGCCGGTCGACGAGACCGCCGAGGCGGTGTCGGCATGAGCGACGTCGTGGTGCTCGGCGCGGGCATGCACCCGTGGGGCAAGTGGGGCAAGAGCTTCGTGCAGTACGGCGTCCACGCGGCGCGGGCCGCCCTGGCCGACGCGGGGGTGCCGTGGACCGACGTCGACCTCGTCGTCGGCGGGGAGACCGTGCGCAACGGCTACGCCGGCTACGTCGCCGGCTCGACGTTCGCCTCGGCGCTGGGCTGGAACGGCGCGCGCATCGCGACGTCCTACGCCGCGTGCGCCACCGGCGCGCAGGCCATCGACACCGCGCGGGCGCGGATCCTGGCCGGCATGAGCGAGGTGGCGCTGGTGGTCGGCGCCGACACGACGCCGAAGGGCTTCCTCGCGCCCAACGCCGGCGAGCGGTGGGACGACCCCGACTGGCTGCGCTTCCGGCTGCTGGGCATGACCAACCCGGCCTACTTCGCCCTCTACGCGCGCCGTCGCATGGACCTCTACGGCGCCACGCAGGCCGACTTCGCGCAGGTGAAGGTCAAGAACTCCCGTCACGGCCTGCACAACCCGCACGCCCGCTACCGCAAGGAGGTCGCGGCCCAGGAGGTGCTCGACTCCGCCGTGGTGTGCGACCCGCTGCACCTGCTCGACATCTGCGCCACCTCCGACGGTGCGGCCGCGGTCGTGCTGTGCAGCCCGGAGTACGCCGCCCGGCTCGGCGTGAAGGACCCCGTGCGGGTCAAGGCGGTCTCCACCGTGACGCCGACCTTCCCGAACACCGTCATCGACATGCCGCTGCTCTCCACCGACGCCTCCGGCGGCGTCACACCCGCGCGCACGTTCAAGGAGTCGATCGGCGACGCCGTCTACGAGGAGGCCGGCATCGATCCCGCCGACGTCGACGTGGCCGAGGTCTACGACCTGTCCACCGCGCTGGAGCTGGACTGGATGGAGGACCTCGGGCTGTGCAAGCCCGGCGAGGCCGAGGTGCTGCTGCGGGCGGGGGAGACCACGCTCGGCGGACGGATCCCGGTGAACCCCTCCGGCGGTCTGGCCTGCTTCGGGGAGGCCGTTCCGGCCCAGGCGATCGCGCAGGTCTGCGAGCTCACCTGGCAGCTGCGCGGGCAGGCGGAGGGTCGCCAGGTCGAGGGGGCCCGGGTCGGCGTCACCGCCAACCAGGGCCTGTTCGGTCACGGCTCGTCGGTGCTGCTGGCCCGCTGAGCCACGGCGGCCCCGGGGGCTACGGGGGCTCCGGGGGCTCCGGGTGGCCGAGGAGCTCCGGGGGCTTCGGGGCTCTCCGCGGACGTGGGGAGCTCGCGTGGCGGTCGCGCCTCGGGCAGCAGTCGCCACACGCGGTGGCTGCCGGGCAGGCCCTTGAGCGCGACGTCGCCGGCCGGCTCGAGCACCAGCTTGCGGTGGCCGCGCACGGCCGTGGCGACGGCGTCGCTGAGGAGCACCTCCCCGCCGCCGGCCAGCGCCGCGACGCGTGCGGCCAGGGCCACGTTGCGTCCGAAGTAGTCGCCGTCGCGGGAGATGACGGTGCCGGTGTGCACGCCGATGCGCACCCGCACCGGCGTCAGCCGCAGGCGTGGATCGAGCGAGCGGGTCAGCGAGCGCTGGATCGCGCGGGCCGCCAGCGCAGCGGAGGTGGGATCGCGGAAGGCCACCATGAACCCGTCGCCGGCGGTCTTCACGACCTGCCCGCGGCGACGCTCGATCGCGCCGCGCACCAGGGCGTCGTGGGCCTCGAGGACCTTCACCCACGCGCGGTCGCCGAGGCGGTGGTTGAGGGCGGTGGAGTCCTCGATGTCGGAGAAGAGCAGGGTGACGGTGCCGTCGGGCGCGGCGACCTCGAGGATGTCGGGACGCTGCTCCAGCGCCCAGGCGGTGAGCTCGTCGAGCGACATCGCCAGCAGCCCGGTGACGCCGTGACGACGCACCCGCGCGGCCGTGCCGACGACCGCCCGCACCGCCCGCTCGGCGGTGGAGGCCGCGGGCGAGGGGCGCAGCGCGGTGTCGAGATCGGCCTCGAGACGGGCCACCTGCGCGCGCGTGCGCTCCAGCTCCGCGCGGGTGCGGGCCAGCGCCCGTCCTGCCCCGAGCGCGACGGCGACCAGCGCCAGCCCGAGCAGCAGACACAGCACCGCGAGGACCGTCGTCACGTCTCGCAGGCTACTGACTCCCCGGCCCCGGCGGGCCGGAAGGCGAGCCGAACGGGCAGGGAAGGACGTTCGTCCCTGCGGCTCAGGCGCCGCGGCCCTGCTCCCGGGCGTCGCGATCGCCGAGGGTGGCTCCATGACCCCCGGCTCCGCCCTGTCCTCACCCCTCCCGGCCCCGACGATCCCGCCCGGCGCGGTCGTCGTCGGCCTCGACGGCTCGTCCGCCTCCGAGCAGGCCCTCGCCTGGGCGGCCGCGCAGGCCGCGCACGAGCGCCGGACGCTGGTGGTCGTCCACGCCCTGACGCCGCTCTCGGGGCTCAGCAGCGCCTGGATCGACCAGGCCGGCGTCGACGCCGTCGCGCTCGCCGAGGCCGACCGGGTCGAGGCGCGCGCCCTCCTGCTCGCCGCCCAGCTGCGGCTCCACGAGCGGCACCCCGACCTCGACGTCGTCGCCGTGCTGCGCGACGGGGACCCGCGGGTCGCGCTCGCCGACGCCGCCCGCGACGCCTCGCTGCTCGTCGTCGGCTCCCGGGGTCGCGGCCGGCTGGCGAGCCTGCTGCTCGGCTCGGTGAGCGCGGCCCTGGCCCGGCACGCGACGCTGCCGACGGTCGTCGTCCGCGACGGCGGATCGACGGTCGCCGATCCGCTGGGGCGTCCCGGCGGCGTCCTGGTGGGCGTCGCGGGTGACCCCGCCTGCTGGGACGTCCTCGAGACCGCCTTCCGGCTGGCCTCCCTGCGTGGCTGGCGGCTGATCGCCCTCCACGCGCGACGCGACCTCGCCCGGGAGGGGGTCCCGCTGACGCCCGTCGAGGAGGAGGCGCACGGCGACGCCGACGCACTGCTGGGGGAGGCCCTGGCCGGGTTCGGCGAGAAGTTCCCCGACGTCGTCGTCGAGCGCCTCGTGGGGCACGGCGCGCCCGAGGAGGCGCTGGTGCGCGCCTCGCTGGGGCGCGACCTCACCGTCGTCGGCGCCGAGCGTCGCGGCGCGGTCGGCACGGCGCTGTTCGGCTCCCTGGCCGGCGCCGTGCTCGAGCACGCGCGCTCGTCGGTCGTCGTGGTGCCGACCGCGCGTCGCGCCTGACCCGCCGCCGACCCACCGCTGACCGGAGGCCGTCCCCGCTTCGCCGCCCTCGATGTGGAGCGCGGCGCTAGCGTGAGGACGTGAGCACCTCCCCCTTCAGTGACATCCGCACCGTCGGCCAGCTGCGGGCCTCGGGCCACGTCCAGCGCAGCCTGCGCGCGGAGCTGCGCGAGAACCTCCTCGACGCCCTGCGCGAGGGCCGCGACCCCTGGCCGGGGCTGCACGGCTTCGAGGACACCGTCATCCCGCAGGTCGAGCGCGCCCTCCTCGCCGGCCACGACATCGTGCTGCTCGGCGAGCGCGGTCAGGGCAAGACCCGCCTCCTGCGCACCCTGATCGGCCTCCTCGACGAGTGGACGCCGGTCATCGACGGCTCCGAGCTCGGCGAGCACCCCTACGAGCCCATCAGCGTCGGCAGTCGACGTCGCGCCGCCGAGCTCGGCGACGACCTGCCGGTCGCCTGGCGCCACCGCGACGAGCGCTACGCCGAGAAGCTCGCCACCCCCGACACCTCCGTGGCCGACCTCATCGGCGACGTCGACCCGATGAAGGTCGCCGAGGGCCGCAGCCTGGGCGACCCCGAGACCATCCACTTCGGCCTCATCCCGCGCAGCCACCGCGGCATCGTCGCCATCAACGAGCTCCCCGACCTCGCCGAGCGCATCCAGGTCGCGATGCTCAACGTGATGGAGGAGCGCGACATCCAGATCCGCGGCTACGTCCTGCGGCTGCCGCTCGACGTGCTCGTCGTGGCCAGCGCCAACCCAGAGGACTACACCAACCGCGGCCGGATCATCACCCCGCTGAAGGACCGCTTCGGCGCCGAGATCCGCACCCACTACCCCACCGAGCTGGCCGACGAGATCGCCGTCATCCGCCAGGAGGCCGAGCTCGTGGCCACCGTGCCCGACGCCGTGCTCGAGATCCTCGCCCGGTTCACCCGCAACCTGCGCGAGTCCTCCGCGGTCGACCAGCGCTCGGGCGTCAGCGCCCGCTTCGCGATCGCCGGCGCCGAGACCATCGCGGCCTCCGCGCTGCGGCGGGCCACCACGCAGGGCGAGGACGCCGCCGTCGCGCGGCTCGTCGACGTCGAGACCGCCGTCGAGGTGCTCGGCGGCAAGGTGGAGTTCGAGTCCGGCGAGGAGGGCCGCGAGGCCGAGATCCTCACCCACCTGCTGCGCACCGCCATCGCCGAGACCGTCCGCGGGCACTTCCGCGGCCTGGACTTCGCGCTGCTCGTCGAGGCCCTGGAGAACGGCCAGATGGTCACCACCGGCGAGAAGGTCACCGCCCGCGACGTCCTGCACGGGCTGCCGGTGCTGGGGGAGTCCGACCTCTACGACCAGGTCTGCGAGCGGCTCGGCGCCACCGACGACGGCCACCGGGCCGCCGCCGTCGAGCTCGCGCTCGAGGGCCTCTACCTCGCCCGCAAGATCGGCAAGGACTCCGACGGGTCGGAGACGGTGTACGGATGAGCCGCCCCTCGCGCTACCGCCGCTACACCGGCGGCGACCCGCTCGCCCCGCCGGTCGACCTCGCCGAGGCCCTCGAGGCCATCGGCGAGGACGTCATGGCCGGCTACAGCCCCGAGCGGGCGATGCGCGAGTTCCTGCGCCGCGGCGGCCGCGACCAGCAGGGCCTCGACGACCTCGCCCGCCGCGTCGCCGAGCGGCGTCGCGAGCTGCTCGAGCGCACCAACCTCGACGGCACCCTCCAGCAGGTGCGCGAGCTGCTCGAGCGCGCCGTCCTCGAGGAGCGCAAGCAGCTGGCCCGCGACGCGATGATGAACGACGGCGAGCGCGCCCTGCGCGAGATGCAGCTGGACTCGCTGCCGCCCTCGCCGGCGTCCGCCGTCAGCGAGCTCGCGCAGTACGACTGGCAGAGCCCGCAGGCCCGTCAGGCCTACGAGGAGATCAAGGACCTCCTCGGGCGCGAGCTCCTCGACCAGCGCTTCCAGGGCATGAAGGAGGCGCTGGAGGGCGCCACCGACGAGGACCGCGCCGCGATCAACGAGATGCTCACCGACCTCAACGCGCTGCTGGCCAAGCACGCGCGCGGCGAGGACACCCCCGAGGACTTCGAGCAGTTCATGGACCAGCACGGGGACTTCTTCCCCGAGCGGCCCCAGAACGTCGACGAGCTCATCGACGCGCTCGCCCAGCGCGCCGCCGCCGCCCAGCGGATGATGAGCTCGATGACGCCCGAGCAGCGTCAGGAGCTCATGGAGCTCTCCGCGCAGGCCTTCGGCTCCCCGCAGCTGATGGAGTCGCTGGCCCAGCTCGACGCCAACCTCCAGGCCCTGCGGCCCGGCGAGGACTGGTCGGGCTCCGAGCGCTTCGGCGAGGGCGGCGAGGGCGTCGGCCTCGGCGACGGCACCGGCGTCCTGCAGGACATCGCCGAGCTCGACCGGCTCTCCGAGCAGCTCAGCCAGGGCTACGGCGGCGCCCGGCTCGACGACGTCGACCTCGACGCGCTCGCCCGTCAGCTCGGCGACCAGGCCGCCGTCGACGCCCGCACGCTGCAGGAGCTCGAGCGCGCCCTGCGCGACTCCGGCACCCTGCAGCGCGGCAGCGACGGCCAGCTGCGCCTCACGCCCAAGGCGATGCGCCAGCTCGGCAAGGCGCTGCTGCGCGACGTCGCCCAGCGGATGTCGGGCCGGCAGGGCCAGCGCGACATGAACAAGGCCGGCGCCGCCGGCGAGCGCTCCGGCGCCACCCGCGCCTGGGAGTTCGGCGACACCGAGCCCTGGGACGTCACCCGCTCGATCACCAACGCGATCGTCCGCACCGTCTCCGAGGGCGGCACGGCCGCGTCGGGCGTGCGGCTCTCCATCGACGACGTCGAGGTGCAGGAGACCGAGGCCCGCACGCAGGCCGCCGTCGCCCTCCTCGTCGACACCTCGTTCTCGATGGCCATGGACGGCCGCTGGGTGCCGATGAAGCGCACCGCGCTGGCGCTGCACACCCTCATCCGCTCGCGGTTCCGCGGCGACGCCCTGCAGCTGATCGGCTTCGGCCGGCACGCCGAGGTGATGGACATCGAGCAGCTCACCGCGCTCGACGCCATGTGGGACAAGGGCACCAACCTCCACCACGGGCTGCTGCTGGCCAACCGGCACTTCCGCAAGCACCCCAACGCCCAGCCGGTGCTTCTCATCGTCACCGACGGCGAGCCCACCGCCCACCTGGAGTCCTCCGGTGAGGTGTGGTTCTCCTACCCGCCGCACCCGCTGACCATCGCCCACGCCGTCAAGGAGCTCGACGCCGCGCAGCGCCTCGGCGCGCAGACCACGTTCTTCCGCCTCGGCGAGGACCCGGGCCTCGCGCGGTTCATCGAGTCGATGGCCCGCCGCGTCGACGGCCGCGTCGTCGCCCCCGAGCTCGACGACCTCGGCGCCGCCGTCGTCGGCTCCTACCTCGGCGACCGCACCCGCGGCGGACGCGGCCCGTCGATGGGGGACTTCTTCGGGGGCCGGGGGTTCTGGGTCGGCTGACCCTCGGCCCGGTCTGGAGGCGCCCACCGGCGTCCGCCGCGTTACAACGGCAGGGCGGCGAGCACCCGGGCCAGCTCCTCGACCCCGTCGACGAGCCGCGGACCCGGACGCGCCCAGTGGCCGTCGGCGTCGACGGCGTGCACCGGGACGCCTTCAGGCAGCACGCCCGCGGCGACGAGGGCGTCGGCCTGGGCCTGGGCGCCGGCGCGGTCGTAGCCGCAGGGCGCGACGACGACGAGGTCCGGACGGGCGGCGCGGACGTCGTCGAAGGTGGTGCGCACCGAGCGCTCCCCGGCGGTGCCGAGCACGCACTCGCCGCCGGCGAGGTCGACCATCTCGGGTATCCAGTGGCCGGGCGCGTAGGGCGGGTCGGTCCACTCCAGGACGACGACCCGCGGCCGGGTGGTGCGGGCGGCCGTGGCGCGCGCGACGCCGTCGAGGCGACGACGCAGGTCGAGCACCAGCCCCTCCGCCGCGCCCCGGTGGCCGGTGGCGCGGCCCAGCACGACGATGCTGGTGAGGACGTCGTCGAGGGTGTGGGGGTCGACGGTGAGGACGTCGGCGGTGCAGCCGAGGTGGGTGAGGGCCTCGGAGACGGTGTCGACGTCGAGCGCGCAGACGGCGCAGAGGTCCTGGGTGACGACGAGGTCGGCGTCGAGATCGGCCAGCGCGCCCGCGTCGAGGCGGTAGAGGTCCTCGCCGCGCGCCATCGCCGCCGAGACGAAGGCGTCGATGCCGGCGGGGTCGAGCCCCTCGGGCAGCGCGGTCGAGGAGACGATGCGACGCTCGCGCGCGGCCGGCGGCGTGTCGCACTCGAACGTCACGCCCACGACGTCGTCCCCGGCCCCGAGGGCGAAGAGGATCTCGGTGGTCGAGGGCAGGAGGGACACGATGCGCACGTCTCGAGCGTAGGCGGGCGCCGGCGTCCCCACCCCATGTAACCCCTTGTAACGCGGAGTCCCGTGCACTGACCCCCGCATATAAACGGTGGGAAGTGCACGGGACTCCGCGTTACATGCCGACGCCGGCCCGCGCCCTAGGCTGACCGACGATGTCCGACCCGAGCCTCACCGTCCTCGCGCTGCTGGCGCTGGCGGCGCTGACGGCGGGGTTCGTCGACTCCGTGGTGGGCGGGGGTGGGCTGATCCAGCTGCCGGCTCTGCTGGTGGCGCTGCCGGGCGCGACGCCGGTGCAGGTGCTGGCCACCAACAAGCTCGGCTCGGTGTGCGGGACGGCGACGAGCTCGCTCACCTACTACCGGCGGGTGCGGCCCGAGCCGCGCACGTTCGTGCCGCTGATGGCCACCGCCTTCGCCGGGTCGGCGGCGGGGGCGCTGGTGGCCTCGCAGATCCCGCGGTCGGCCTTCGAGCCGATCGTGCTGGTGGCGCTGCTGGGGGTGGGGGCGTTCGTGCTGCTGCGTCCCGAGCTCGGCGAGACCACCCGGCTGCGGTTCGCCGGGCACCGGCACACGGCGCTGGCGCTGCTCGGCGGCGCGGTGATCGGGTTCTACGACGGGGCGCTCGGGCCGGGCACGGGCAGCTTCCTGGTGATCAGCCTCGTCGGTCTCGGCTACGGCTTCCTCGACGCCTCCGCCCAGGCGCGGCTGGCGAACTTCGCCACGAACCTCGCCGCGTTCTGCGTCTTCGTGCCGCAGGGCGCGGTGCTGTGGAAGGTGGGGCTGGCCGTGGGCGCCGCCAACCTCTGCGGCTCCTACCTCGGCGCCCGGACGGCGGTCGCGCGCGGCTCGCGGTTCGTGCGTGGCTTCTTCCTGGTGGTGGTCGGCGGCTTCGTGGTGCGTCTGGGCGGCAGCGTCCTGGGAGTGTGGTGACCATGTGGCTCACCGCCTTCCTCGACCACCCCGTCGCCGACGCCGCCCGCGCCGAGCGGTTCTGGGCCGCCGCCACCGGCACGACGCCCTCGCCCGACCGCGGCGAGCACGCCGAGTTCGCCTCGCTCCTGCCCGTCGACGGCGACGCGCACCTGCGGGTGCAGCGCCTGGCGGCGGGAGAGGCGGGCGTCCACCTCGACCTCCACGTCCCCGACCCGCGGGCGCTGGCCGACCGGGCGCTCGCCCTCGGCGCCGTCGAGGTCGCCGACCACGGCTACGTCGTGCTCCGCTCCCCGGGCGGCCTCGCGCACTGCACGGTCCCGGGTGGGGAGTCGCGTCGCGCCGCGCCGCTGCGGGCGGACGCCGGCCACGCGAGCCTCGTCGACCAGGTCTGCCTCGACGTCCCGCCCCGGCTGCTCGACGCCGAGCTGGCCTACTGGACCGCGCTCCTCGAGCGCGCGACCGTCACGTCGTCAGCGTCGACCTTCCTCCCGCTGGAGCGTCGCGACGACGAGCCGCTGCGGCTGATGCTGCAGCGCCTCGACGCCGACGACGCCGACGACGCCGACGACGCCGACCCAGGCGACCGTCCGGTCGGCGCGCACCTCGACCTCGCCACCGACGACCGCCGCGCCGAGGTGGCCCGGCTCGTCGCGCTCGGCGCCGTCGAGGTCGGCGGCGGGCCCCGCTGGACCACCCTGACCGATCCGGTCGGACGCGCCTTCTGCGTCACCGACCGCGACCCGCGCACCGGCCGTCTGCCGTCCTGAGGCGCCCCGGCCGGCGTCCGGGAGGACACCGGGAAACCCGCGTGCGCGGGCCGTCCGGGGCTGCTTGGCTGGGGTCATGACGTCGCTCGCGGCCGACGAGGCCACCCTCCTGCGCCGGTTCCTCGACGAGCAGCGCGCGGCCGTCCGCGAGCGCTGCGCGGGGCTCGACGCGGCCGCCCTCGACACCGCGCTGCCGCCCTCGACGATGACCCTCGGCGGCATGCTCAGCCACCTGGCCTACGTCGAGGACTACTGGCTCGGGGAGGTGCTCCTCGACCGCGGACCCGCGCCCGTCTGGGTCGGGGTCGACTGGGAGGCCGACGTCGACTTCGACTGGCACGTCGCCGCCGGGCAGGAGCCCGCGGCGCTGCTCGCCCGGTACGACGAGGCCGTCGCCGCCTCCGAGGCGATCCTCGACGACGCGCTCGCGCGTCCCGAGGGGCTCGACCTCCCGGCCGCCCGCGCCCGCCGCTCCGACGGCCAGCGCGCCAGCCTGCGCTGGATCCTGCTGCACCTCATCGAGGAGACCGCCCGCCACGCCGGGCACGCCGACCTGATGCGCGAGGCGCTGGACGCCCGGGCGGCGCGGTGAGCGTGAGGATCCGCGAGGCCACGCGCGAGGACTGGCCCGCGATCTGGGGCTTCTTCGCCCCCATCGTCGAGGCGGGGGAGACCTACGCCTACCCCGACGACCTCACCTCCGCGCAGGCCGCAGGGCTGTGGCTGGAGTCGGCGCCGGGCCGCACCGTGGTGGCGGTCGACGAGGACGGCGTCGTGCTCGGCTCGGCGAAGATGGGTCCCAACCGGCCCGGACGCGGCGACCACGTCGGCACGGCGTCGTTCATGGTGGCCCCGCAGGCGCGCGGCCGCGGCGTCGGGCGGCTGCTCGGGGAGCACGTCGTCGCCTGGCACCGGGCGCAGGGCTTCGAGGCGATCCAGTTCAACGCCGTCGTCGAGACCAACGAGGGCGCCGTGCGGCTGTGGCGCAGCCTCGGCTTCGAGGTCGTCGGCACCGTCCCGCGGGCCTTCCGCTCGCGGACGCACGGCCCCGTCGGCCTGCACGTCATGCATCTCGACCTGCGCTGAGGCGCTGGCCGAGGTCGGACCCGGCCCTCAGCCCTCGGCGAAGCCGGGCAGGTTCTCCAGCAGCATCTGACGGAACGGCGCCTTGGTGCCGAGCTGGCTGAGCATGCCCAGCCCGCCGAGCCAGGTGCGGTGGATGAGCAGGTAGGCCGGCGGCAGGTTCAGCTTCATGCCGACGGTGAACGCGGGATCGCGCGGGTTGTTGATGGCCGCGAACGTCGCCTGCATCCACTCGCGGGAGAACTGGAACTCCTCGGTGCGCGCCGGCTCGACGAACGGCGCGAGGTAGGTGAGCACCAGCTGCGGATCGAGGGTGATCCGCTCGCGGATGAACCCCTCCTCGCGCAGCAGCGCGACGAGGCCGTCGGCGTCCTGGTCGGCGGCGCGCCGCAGCAGCCGGCCCATCGACGTCGGCCAGCCGCCGTCGAGGCGAGCCACCGCGCCGTAGTCCAGGACGCCGAGGCGGCCCAGGCCGCCGTCGTCGGCGGGGATGACGCGGAAGTTCCCTGGGTGGGGGTCGGAGTGCAGCATCCCGGTGATCGCCGGGCCGGTGAAGAGGAAGCGGGCGAACAGCGAGCCGTAGTGGTCGCGCTCGGCCTGGGTGCCCTCGGCGATGACCTTCGCCAGCGAGTGGGCGCTGTCGAGCCACTCGGTGACCAGCACCTTCTCGGCGGCGTCGACGACGCCGGGCACGTCGATCTCGGCGTCCTCGGCGTAGGCGGCGGCGAAGGCGCGCTGCGCCTCGGCCTCGAGCCGGTAGTCGAGCTCCTCGACCGCGCGGGCCTGGAGCTCCTCGATGAGCGGCTTGACCTCGATGCCCGGCACCAGCGGCCCGATCGTGCGGGCGACGCGGGAGAGCTGACGCAGGTCGGCGACCAGCGCGTCGGCCGCGCCGGGGTACTGCACCTTGACCGCGACGTCGCGGCCGTCGACCCAGGTGCCGCGATGGACCTGGCCGATCGACGCGGCCGCGGTGGGGCCGCCGTCGAGCCAGGTGAGCCGCTCGGGCCAGTCGCGGCCGAGCTCGGCGGCCAGCTGGTCGCGGACGACGGCCGTCGGCATCGGCGGGGCGGCGTCCTGGAGCTTGGTGAGCTGCTCGCGGTAGGGGCCGGCGAGCTCGTCGGGGAGCGCCGCCTCGAGCACCGAGAGCGCCTGGCCGAGCTTCATCGCGCCGCCCTTGAGCTCGCCGAGGGTGCGGAAGAGCTGCTCGGCGGTGCGCTGCTGGATCTCGCTCATGACGGCCTCGGCCGGCTTCCCGCCCAGCCGCTTGCCCAGGCCGAGCGAGCGGCGTCCGGCGTACGCGACCGGCAGCGCTGCGAGGCGCGCGGTGCGTCGGGCGGCGTTGCGGGGGAGGTCGTTCACCGTTCCAGTGTGCCCGTCCGAGGCAACTCCGAGCCGGGCTCAGGTCAGGGAGAACTGGACGTTGTCAGGGGAGGCTTCCCCTGACAACGTCCGGTTTCCCCGGATATCCGGGGAAACCGCCCCCGTCAGTCCCGCGCGCCGCTGCGCGCCAGGAAGTCCGAGAGCGGACCGGGGAGCTGGACGGTGCGCTCGCCCCAGTCGTAGACCACCGAGGTGCCGGCGAGCAGGTCGTGGAGGGCGCGGTTGTCGCGCTGGACCACGGCGAGGAGGAAGCCGAGGCCGAGGAGAGCCGCGGAGACGGGGAGCATCAGGGTGCGCAGGAGCGACTGGCGCACCGAGATGGGGCGGCCCGAGCGGTGCACCACCTGGAGGCCGACGACGGCCTTGCCCAGCGTGCGACCGGCGACGGCGAGGCTGCCGAAGACGTAGAGGAAGCCCCAGCCCACGAGCAGGGTGGCGGCGACGGGGGCGCCGTAGTCGCCGCTGAGCTGACGCTGCAGCAGCGCCTCGGTGAGCTTGTCGAGGCCGGCGTAGCCGAGGGTGTAGGTGGTGATGATGGCGCCGAGGTCGAGGCCGAGGGCCGCGGCGCGGGAGAGGCTGCCGGCGTAGTGCCCGGTGACGTCCATGCGCGGGTCGTCGGCGGTGAGGGGCGCGTCGATCTGCAGCTCCGGCGGGCCGTTGCGGCGCGGCATCGCCTGGCGGCGCAGGGCCGTCACGAGCACGGCGTCGACGACGCGGTCGACCACGCGGTCGACGAGCACGTCGAGGCCCACCAGCTGGCGGCGGGCGAGGTCGAGGGCGCTGCCGGCGACCCGGCCGGTGCTCTCCGCGACGATGTCGGGGACGCCGGAGCGCCGCACGATCGCCTCGAGGTCGACGCCCGCGAGCAGCGCCTCGACGTCGACGCGCGACATCAGCCGATCGACGTCGACCCGGTCGAGCAGCCGGTCGACGTCGACCTGCTCGAGGAGACGGTCGACGTCGACGCGGTCGAGCAGGCGGGTGGTGTCGACGCGGTCGAGCAGGGCGTTGACGTCGACCCGCTCGATGAGGGCGTCGACGTCGACGTGGTCGAGCACGAGGTCGTCGACGGCGTCGACGACGCGGCCGGTGACCGAGCCGGCCACGCGGCCGATCAGGCCGCGGGACTCGGGCGCGGGGCGGCCGGGCTCGTCGGGGGTCATCGGCGCCTTCGGTCGGTCGGGGTGTGCACGAGCCGACTGTAGGCCCGGCCGTCCCGACGGCGGTGGATGAGAGCTCGATGAGAGTCCGGGGCGATCCCTCCGGCCCGCCGACGGCGGACCGATCCTCCGAGCGTGCCCCGATTCGGGTCGACCTCCGGCACGCCGTCAACAGATCCCTGGGAGGGACCCATGCTTCACACCCGCTCCGCGCTCGGTCGCGCGGCACTCCTCGCCGCGAGCGCCGTGCTCGTGCCCGCGCTCGCCGCCGGTCCGGCCCTCGCGGGTCCCGGCCACGGTCGTGGTCACGGGAACGGCCCCGGGAACGGCCACGGTCACGGCGCCGGCCACGGCGCCGGCCACGGATCGGTCCGCGGCGCCGAGGTGCACGGCTGCGCCGTGCGCGACGGCGGACGCAAGGTCGCCGACCTCGCCGCCGCACAGGCCGCCGTCGCGAAGGCCGTCACCCGTCTGGGCGTCTGCCTGGATCGTGCCGTCTCCGATCGTGCGCTCACCGGCCTCGACGCCGATGCCGTCGCCGCACTGCAGGCCTCGGCGCTCGTCGACCACGCCACCCTCGACGACCTCGGCGCTCAGGCCGCCGCGGCCACCGACGCCACCGGCCTCGCCGGCGTCGTCACCGGCCTCAAGGCCGTCCGCGTCGAGACCTACCAGGTCGCCGTGCGCGCCCTGCGGGCCACGACCCGGATGAGCGCCGACGTCGCCGAGCTCACCACCACGCTGGCCGACGACGCCGACGCCCAGGCCGCGCTGGCCTTGGCCCAGACCGCGCTCGACGCCGCCCGTGCGGGTGCGCTGGCGCTGCACGCCACCAGCGCCAGGGACGACGTCTCCGCCGTCCGGACGGCCCTGCGCACCGCCCACGACCTCCTCGAGCCCTACGAGGACTCGCTCGCCGGCTGAGGGCCACCCGCCTGCACGGCGCCGCCGGCATCGGACGCCGGGCTGGCGGCGTCGTGCAGGATGGCGCCCATGAGCGCCTACTGGATCAGCACGTACGTCGAGATCACCGACGAGGCCAAGCTCGGCGCGTACGCCGCGCTCGCGCTGCCCGCCCTCGAGGGCGCGGGCGGGCGCTTCCTGGCCCGCGGCCTGCCCGCGAAGGTCTACGAGGCCGGCCAGGAGACCCGCAGCGTCATCGTCGAGTTCGAGAGCGTCGAGGCGGCCATCGCCGCGCACGACTCCCCGGCCTACCAGGAGGCGCTTGCCGCGCTCGACGGCGGCGCCGTGCGCGACCTGCGCGTCGTCCCGGGGGTCTGATCCCAGCCTCCGTCTGGAGCGGGTGGCCCGGCGTGTGACCCAGGACCCACCTTGGTCTAGTGACTTAGGTGGGTTCGGCTCGTTGAGGGGAGCGTGTCCTCCCCTCGACGAGCCCGCCTGCGGGTCGCCCTGCTCGCCCTGATCTGCGCTGCCGTCCTCGGCGCACCGGCTGCCGACGGCGCCTCCGGACGTCCGCCCGGCACCCCGCCGCCGAACCCCTACGCCGGTCCTGACGGCACGTCGTCGATGCACGGCGACGCCGGTGCCTCCGACACGACGCCCTTCGCCGGCCCCGGCGCCGACGCCGCGCCGGTGCAGCCGGTCGTCCTCGGCTCGGTGTGCCCGACGATCCTCGCCGGCTCCGACGCGATGCCGATCGCGCTGTGCACCGAGTACGTCGACCGGGCTCCGACGGTGAACCTGCTCGATCCCACGACCCTCCTGCCCGTGGCCCGCCTCCACCTCGGCGCCGGCGCCCTGCTCGGCGGCGTGTACGCCTACGTCGACGCGGCCGATCGTCTGGTCACCGTCGACGGCGCCACGGGCGACGTCGTCCGCATCGCCCACGACCGCGGCGGACCGCTGGGCGCCTGGCGGCTGCGGATCGTCGACCGCCTCCCGGTCGCCGCCGCGGTGCGGCGCGCCTGCGGGAGCGCGACGTGCGACGCGATCGTCACCGTCTCGCCGGGCTACGACGGCCGCATCTGGTTCGCGACCGCCCACGGACGGGCCGGCTACGTCGACCCGCGCACCCGTCGCGTGGAGCTGCGCGGCCTGGGGACGGGAGCGCGCGTCGCCAACAGCATCGCCACCGGCCCCGAGGGCGCGGCCGTCACCACCGATCGCGCGCTGGTGCTCGTGCGCGCGGACGCGCGCGGACGCATCGAGACGGTGTGGCGGCACGCCTACGACCGCGGCCCGGCCCGCAAGCCCGGTCAGCTGAGTCGGGGCAGCGGTGCGACGCCGACCTTCTTCGGCCCGCGCACCGGCCACGAGTACGTCGCGATCACCGACAACGCCGTGCCGCGCGAGCACCTCCTGGTCTACCGCGCCGACACCGGCGCCCTCGCCTGCCGGCGTCCGCTGTTCGCCTCCGGCGCCTCGGGCACCGAGAACTCCCCGATCGGCGTGGGGCGCTCGGTCTACGTCGCCAGCACCTACGGCTACCCCTATCCGGCCGGCGCCGAGGGCGCCTCCGAGCCGGCGTCGGCGCCGATCGCCGGTGGTCTCGAGCGGATCGACCTGCGTGCCGGTGGCGGCTGCACGACCCGCTGGCGCAGCGACGTCGCCTCCGCCGCGGTGCCGCGCTACTCCCGCGCCGAGCGGGTGATCTACACCGTGGCCCGGACGGGCCAGGCCTACGACCAGCGCTACGACCTGGCGCGGATCGCACCGGGCAGCGGACGGCTGCTGAGCACCCAGCCGCTGGGCGTGGGGCCGCAGGCCGACACCCTGCAGATGGTCGGCACGATCCTGCCCGACCGCACGCTCCTGCAGGGCACGATCAGCGGGTACGCGGTGGTGCGTCCCCGCTGATCGGCCGGCGGGCTACTCGCAGACGACCCCGTCGCCGTCGGCGTCGCGGTACCAGCCGTACTCGGTCTCCCCGGCGTAGTACGGCCCGTACCCGTGGGCCTTGGCCTCCTTGCAGGTGCCGAACCGCGGGTCGGTGCCCGAGGAGCCGCCTGACGAGCCGCCCGAGGAGCCGCCCGAGGAGCCGCCGGAGGACCCGCTGGACGAGCGCACCATCGTCAGCGCCGCCTTGTGCGTGACGATCGTGGTGCTCGGGCAGGTGCGCGCCATGCGCGTGAGGAAGTCGTGCTCGCGGGCGTCGACGCTGAGCGTCCAGCGCATCTTCACCGTCACCCAGCGCTTGACGTAGCTGCAGCCGCGCTCCTGCGGCATCCACTGGGCGGGGTCGCGGTCGCCCTTCGAGCGGTTCGAGGACGCCGAGACCGCGAGCAGGGTGTTGGCGTCGGTCAGGTCGTTGGCGTAGGCCTCGCGCCGGGCCGAGGACCACGCGCGGGCCCCGGAGTCCCAGGCCTCGGCGAGCGGCACGACGTGGTCGACGTCGAGGCTCGAGGCGGAGCGGATCACGACGCCGTCGTAGGCCGAGGTCCAGCGCCCGGTGCGCACCGTGCAGCCGCTGTTGACCTTCGCCGTCGACTCCGCGCGCAGCACCTCGGCGCGGGCGTTCTGGCAGTCGCGGTCGACGTCGTCCCAGTGCTTGAACCTCTCGCGCTGGTAGCCCGACCGGTTCTCCCGCGCGACCTTCAGGCGGCTCACCGCCACGCGCATCGACAGCTCGACGCGCTTGCCGTTGACGGCCTGGGGCGTCGAGGAGCCCGCGTGCGCGGCGGTGGAGGGGACGCAGACGAGGAGGCCGGCCACGACGGCGAGGGCGGCGGCGCGCACGGGAGCGTGCACGGAGGCAGGCACGGAGGCATGCACGAAGGCAGGGAGGCGGGTCACCCCCGCATCCTGCGTCGGATCTCCCGGCGGGGAGGCAGAACGCCGAACTCCACGCCCCGGCGCGACGATGCGGTGGCGCAGACCACCCCCTCGGTGCGTGACGTCAGGCCCCGAACGTGCGACCAATGGCCGTTCCGCCACCAGCCCGCCCTCGTCGAAGGCCGTCGAAGGGCGCAAGAGAAGGAGGCCTCCCATGGCCAAGCCCAAGCGCAACCTGTTCGCGATCCTCGGCTGGATCGTCTGGAAGCTGCTCGCGCTGTTCGGCGTCCCCGCCGCCAAGCGCAAGCTGCAGGAGCGCCGCCGCTGATCGCGGCCCCGCATCCTCCCCGTTCCCGTCCCACCCTCCCCACTCCCTGACAGAAGGAGCAACCCCATGTCCGACGCCACCGTCGACGTCGAGTCCGTCCCCGTCGCCCCCGAGATGACGCGCCGTCTCGGCGCCGAGGTGCTCGGCACGTTCTGGCTGGTCCTCGGCGGCTGCGGCACCGCCGTGCTGGCCGGCGACGAGGTGGGCTACCTCGGCGTCGCCCTCGCCTTCGGCCTCACCGTGCTCACCGGCGCCTACGCCTTCGGCCCCATCTCCGGCGGCCACTTCAACCCGGCCGTCTCGGTCGGCCTGGCCACCGCGGGCCGCTTCGCCTGGCGCGACGTGCCGCTGTACGCCGTCGCGCAGGTCGTCGGCGCCACCGCCGCCGGCGGCGTGCTGCTCTCGATCGCCAGCGGCACGGACGGCTTCTCGGCCGTCGACAGCGGCTTCGCCACCAACGGCTTCGGCGACCGCTCGCCGGGCGGCTACGGCCTCGGTGCCGTGCTCGTCACCGAGATCGTGCTGACCGCGTTCTTCGTGCTCGTCATCCTCGGCGCCTCCGCCAAGCGCGCGGCCGTCGGCTTCTCGGGCCTGGCGATCGGCCTGGCGCTGACGCTGATCCACCTGGTGTCGATCCCGGTGAGCAACACCTCGGTGAACCCCGCCCGTTCGCTGGGCGTGGCCTGGTTCGCCGGCGGTGACGCGCTCGGCCAGGTGTGGGTCTTCATCCTGGCACCGATCGTCGGCGCCGCGATCGCGGGCCTCGTGCACCAGACCCTGTTCGGCGACGAGCAGGAGTGATCCACCGCCGGGGGCGGGGCGGCCGGATCGGCCGTCCCGCCCCTGCTGCGTTCCCGGGGCCGGACGCGTGCCGGCCCGGCCTCAGAGCGTCGAGGCCCGCGCCACCAGCTCGGGGGTGAAGGTGAGCGTGCGGTGCGCATGGTCGCCGCCGCCGGCCTCCTCGAGCAGCAGGCGCGCGGCGGCACGTCCGAGCTCGTCGCGGGGCTGGCGCACCGAGGTCAGCGGCACCGCCGCGGCGCCGGCGAAGTCGATGTCGTCGAACCCGACGATCGCGAGGTCGTCGGGCACCCGTCGTCCGCTCTGGGTGGTCTGCTGCAGCAGGCCCAGGGCAAGGAGGTCGTTGGCGCAGAAGGCGGCCGTCGGACGTCGTCGGGCGGGCAGGCCGGCCAGCCGCTCGCCGGCCTCGCGTCCGGCCACCAGGCTCAGCGCCGGGGTGGGGAGGTCGACCAGGGCGTCGTCGGGCAGGCCCGCCTCGCGCACCGCGCCCAGCGCCCCCTCGCGCCGCTCGGCGACCTGGCCGATGCTCATCGGCCCGCCGATGAAGGCGATGCGCCGGTGGCCGCGCTCGATCAGGTGCTCGGCCGCCAGGCGTCCGCCGGCGACGTCGTCGGCGGCGGCCGAGCACAGGGAGTCGTCGCCGCGGGTGCGGTCGACGATGACGACGGGCGTGTGCCGCGCGACCTCGTCGAGCAGGGGCGCGAAGGGGTCGACCGGGGTGACGAGGATGCCCTGCACCCGCTGCTCGCGCAGCACCTCGAGGTGCGCGGCCTCGCGGGCGGCGTCGTTGAAGCTGTCGCAGAGGAAGAGCGAGAGGTCGCGCCCGGAGGCCTCGGCGTCGATGCCGTGGGCGACGTCGGTGAAGAAGGGGTTGCCGACGTCGAGCATCACGTAGGCCAGCGTGCGCGAGTGGCCCGCGCGCAGGGCCCGGGCCGACTCGTTGCGGACGAACCCGAGCTCGGCCATCGCGGCGAGCACCTTCTCGCGGGTGCGCTGGCTGACGCGGTCGGGGCGGTTGAGGACGTTGGAGACCGTGCCGAGGGAGACCCCGGCGGCGGCGGCGACGTCGACGACCGAGGCCGACCGGGATGCCTGGCTCACTCGGGGGGACCTCCTGACGTCGTGTCGCGGACCTGAAACGTATCGGCAGCCGCGCGGTCATTCTGGACCACCCCGGCCTGTCCCGCACCTGGGCGTCGTCACGTGCCGGAAACTATTTGCCCAGGAACGCTTGACGGCTGTGAGCGCCGTCACCTAGCGTCCTCCTCGTTCTGAAACCTTTCAAAAAGGGGTCAGACGAGCCGAACGCCGACGAACACGAGGTGCCCGCCGTGACCCGCTCCGCCACCACCCCCTGGGTGCTCGAGCTCGCCGAGGTCAGCAAGTCCTTCGGCGCCGTGGCCGCCCTGCGCTCGGCGAGCCTGCAGGTGGCGCCCGGCTCCATCCACGCGCTGGTGGGGGAGAACGGAGCGGGCAAGTCCACGCTCATCAAGATCGTCGCCGGCGTGCACCGCCGCGACGCCGGCGCCTTCCGCTTCCGCGGCGAGGACGTCGACTTCGGCTCCACCGCGGAGTCCAAGGCCGCGGGCATCGCGGTGATCTACCAGGAGCCCACGCTCTTCCCCGACCTCTCGGTCACCGAGAACATCTTCATGGGCCGCCAGCCGCGCGACCGCTGGCGTCGCATCGACCGCGCCCGCATGCACGCCGAGGCGCAGGCGCTCTTCGACCGGCTCGGCGTCGCCCTCGACCCCCGCCGCCCCGCCCAGGGCCTCTCGATCGCCGACCAGCAGATCATCGAGATCGCCAAGGCCATCAGCCTCGACGCGAGCCTGCTGATCATGGACGAGCCCACCGCGGCGCTCTCCGGGGTCGAGGTCGAGCGGCTCTTCGCCGTCGCCCGCAGCCTGCGCGACGAGGGCCGCGGGCTGGTGTTCATCTCCCACCGCTTCGACGAGGTCTTCGCGCTGTGCGACACCGTCACCGTGATGCGCGACGGCGAGTACGTCTCCACCGAGCCGATCGCCGAGACCAGCCCCGACGCCATCGTCGCCCGCATGGTCGGCCGCGAGGTCGGGGAGCTGTTCCCCAAGACGCCCGCGCCGCTCGGCGAGGTCGTGCTGGAGGTCGAGGGCCTCACCTCCGCCGGCGTCTTCCGCGACGTCAGCCTCTCCGTCCGCGCCGGCGAGATCGTCGGACTGGCCGGTCTCGTCGGCGCGGGCCGCAGCGAGATCGCCCGCGCCATCTTCGGCGTCGACTCCTACGACTCCGGCTCGGTGCGGCTGGCCGGTCGCCCGGTGCGGCCGCGCAGCCCCCGGGCCGCGATCGCCGCCGGCCTGGCCCTCATCCCCGAGGACCGACGCCAGCAGGGCCTGGTCACCGACGCCTCCGTCGGGCGCAACGTCGCCGCCGTGATCCGCCGCGGCCTCACGCGCGCCGGCGTGCTGACCGCGGGCGCCGAGCTGCGCGCCGCGAGCCCGTGGGCCGCGCGCCTGGAGGTCAAGACCAGCGCGCTCGACATGCCGGCGGCCACCATGAGCGGCGGCAACCAGCAGAAGGTCGTCATCGCCAAGTGGCTGGCCACGAACCCGAAGGTGCTGCTCATCGACGAGCCCACCCGCGGCATCGACGTCGGCACCAAGTCCGAGGTGCACCGGCTGCTCTCCGATCTCGCCGGCCAGGGCCTGGCGATCGTGATGATCTCCTCCGAGCTGCCCGAGGTGCTCGGCATGGCCGACCGCGTCCTCGTCGTCTGCGAGGGCCGGATCACCGCCGAGCTCTCCCGCGAGGAGGCCACCCCCGAGCTGGTCATGCTCGCGGCCACGAACCACGGCGCCGCCGGTGCCACCCACGAGGTCGCGTCCGACGCCGCGCCCGCCCCGAGCCAGGAGGTCTCCGCGTGAGCACCGACGTCGCGCTGGTCGCCCCCAGCGCCCTCAGCCCCGGACGCCGCGTCCTCACCGGCGTGCTGCGCTCGCGCGAGCTCGCCGTGGGCCTCGTGCTCCTGGCCCTGGTGCTGGCCACCACGCTCAAGAGCCAGAACTTCGTGCTCTCCAGCGACGGCTGGCGCGACCTGCTGCTCGCGCCGTCGCTGCTGCTGATCCTCGCCGTCGGCCAGGCGGTGGTCATCGTGACCCGCAACGTCGACCTCAGCGTCGGCTCCACCCTCGGCCTCACCGCGTACCTCACGGGCCGGCTCTTCGTCGACCACCCCGGCATCCCGGTGGTGCTCGTCGTGCTCATCGGCGTCGCGTTCGGAGCGCTGCTCGGCGCGGTCAACGGCCTTCTGGTCGCCTTCGGCAAGGTGCCCGCGCTGGTGATCACCCTCGGCACGCTCTACGTCTACCGCGGCGTGTTCCTCACCTGGGCCGGCAGCGACCGCATCAACGCCTCCGACATGCCCGAGGGGTTCCTCTCCCTCGGCACCCGCCAGATCCTCTCCATCCCGGTCCTGACGCTCATCGCCGTCGCGGTCCTGGTGGCCGTCGGCTACCACCTGCGCACCGCCCGGGCCGGCCGTGAGCTCTACGCCATCGGATCCGACCCCGAGGCCGCGCACCTCTACGGCCTCCCCGTCCGACGCCGGGTGCTCACCGCGTTCGTCATCTGCGGCGCGCTCGCGGGCCTGGCCGGCGTCGTCTACACCGCGCGCTACGGCACGGTCTCCTCCGGCGCCGGCTACGGCATCGAGCTGCAGGCCGTGGGCGCGGCCGTCATCGGCGGCATCGCGATCTTCGGCGGCAGCGGCTCGGTGTGGGGCGCGGCCATCGGCGCCTACCTGCTGGTCACCATCAACCGCGCGCTCCCGCTGCTCGGCATCTCCGACTTCTGGCAGCAGGCCGTCGTCGGCCTCCTCATCATCGGCGCCGTCGTCCTCGACCGCCTCCTCACGGCCCGCCAGGCCGCCCAGCTCACGGATGCGAGGGACACCCAGTGACGACGACGACCGCCGCGCCCGCCCCGGCGCGCACCTACGCCCTGCACGCGCGCCCGCTGTGGCGTCGCGCGCTGCTGACCCGCGAGGTCGCGGTCATCGCGCTGCTCGTCGCGGTGCTGGCGTGGTCCAACGTCAACGTGCCGAACTTCGACGGCCCGCTGACGCTGTACTTCCTGTTCCTCGACATCGCGCCGATCCTGCTCATCGCGCTGCCGATGACGCTGGTGATCATCACCGGCGAGATCGACCTCTCGGTGGCCAGCGTCGTGGGCCTCTCCAGCGTGCTGGTCGGCCAGCTGCACCACGACGCCGGCCTGTCCATCCCGCTGGCCGCGCTCGTCGCGATCGCCGTCGGCGTGGTGTGCGGCCTGCTCAACGGCTACCTCGTCGCCTACGTCGGCCTGCCCTCCCTGGCGGTCACCCTCGGCACGCTGGCGCTCTACCGCGGCATCGCGGTGGGCCTGCTCGGCACCAACGCGATCACCGACTTCCCCGACCGCTGGACCTCCTTCGTCCAGGACCGCATCGGCACCAGCAGCTATCCCGTCGTGCTGATCCCGATCGCGGTGCTCGCGGTGCTCTTCGCGCTGCTGCTGCACGCCACGCCGTTCGGTCGCGGGGTCTTCGAGATCGGCCTGAGCAAGGAGGCGGCGCGCTTCACCGGCGTCGACGTCGCCCGCACCACGCTGTGGCTCTTCGTCCTCACCGGGGCGGTCTCCGCGCTGGCCGGCGTCTACTACACGCTGCGCTTCGGCTCGGCCCGCGGCGACAACGCCACCGGCATGGAGCTGCAGGTGATCGCGGCCGTCCTGCTCGGCGGCGTCTCGATCTTCGGCGGCCGCGGTGCGCTGCACGGCGTGCTCGCCGGCGTCGTCCTCATCGGCGCCATCTCCAGCGCGATGCGCCTGGAGGGCTACACCGTCAACGTCATCAACATCGTCATCGGAGTGCTCCTCATCGCCTCCGTGATGTCCACCAGCCTCCTCGCCTGGCTCTCGGGCCTTCGGTCAGCGAGGACCACCGCGGCAGCCCGCCCCGGTCAACGGCGTCTCCCCACGGACGTCGCCACCACCACCAAGGAGAACTGAAGCAATGAAGCCCATGCACCGGCGGCTGACCGCCGCGGCCGCCGCCCTCCTGGTCGGCAGCCTCTCCCTCACCGCCTGCGGTGGCGGCGACTCCGACTCCTCCGCCTCCGGCGGCGGCGCGACGACCGTCACCTTCCTGCCGAAGAACCTGGGCAACCCCTACTTCGACACCTCCGACGCCGGCGGGAAGAAGGCCGTCGAGGAGTTCGGCGGGAAGTTCTCCGAGGTCGGCCCCGACACCGCCACGCCCGACGGCCAGGTGCAGTTCATCAACACCGCCGCCCAGCAGGGCACCGACGCGCTCGTGATCTCGGCCAACGACCCCAAGGCCATCTGCGACGCCATCAAGCAGGCCCGCGACGCCGGCACGAAGGTCGTCACCTTCGACTCCGACACCAGCACCGACTGCCGCGACCTCTACATCAACCAGGCCACCGCCGAGGGCATCGCGAAGGTCCAGGTCGACCTCATCACCGAGCAGATCGGCGACTCCGGCGAGGTCGCGATCCTCTCCGCCGCCGCGAACGCGACGAACCAGAACGCCTGGATCGACCTGATGAAGAAGGACCTCGCCGAGAACCACCCGAACGTCACGCTCGTCGACACCGTCTACGGCAACGACGACGACCAGACGTCCTTCGACAAGACCTCGGCGCTGCTCCAGAGCCACCCGAACCTCAAGGGCATCATCTCGCCGACCACCGTCGGCATCGCCGCCGCGGCGCGCTTCCTCTCCACCTCGCAGTACAAGGGCAAGGTGGCCCTGACCGGTCTGGGCACCCCGAACCAGATGCGCGAGTACGTCAAGGACGGCACCGTCACCTCCTTCGCGCTGTGGAACCCCGAGGACCTCGGCTACCTGGCCGCGTACGCCGCCAAGGCGCTCGTCGACGGCGACATCACCGGCAAGGAGGGCGACTCCTTCAAGGCCGGCAAGCTCGGTGACTACAAGGTCGGCGCCGACGCCACCGTCCTGCTCGGCGACCCGTTCGTCTTCGACGCCAAGAACATCGACCAGTTCAAGTTCTGATCGCGGCCCGGCCACGACGCCGAGCCCACCGCCGCCTCCGGTCGGGCCTGCACGGGCCCGGCCGGGGGACCGGCAGGAGAGGACTCGCCATGACCCGCACCTGCTTCTGCCTCCAGGTCCGGCCCGAGCGGCTCGAGGAGTACCGCGAGCGGCACGCCGCCGTGTGGCCCGAGATGCTCGCCGCGCTCCACGAGACCGGCTGGCGCAACTACTCGCTGTTCCTGCGCGAGGACGGCCTGCTCGTCGGCTACTACGAGAGCGAGGACCCCGTCGGCGCCGTCGCCGCGATGGGCCGCACCGAGGTCAACGCCCGCTGGCAGGCCGAGATGGCGCCGTTCTTCCTCGACCTCGACGGCGCCGCCCCCGACACCGGCTTCCTGCGGCTGACCGAGGTCTTCCACCTCGAGGACCAGCTCGCCCCGCACCACCCCACCACCGAGAAGTGATGTGAGATGACCACGTTCGCGAAGATCGCCCACCAGCTCGACGGCCAGGCCATCGAGCTGCCGTCCTGGGCGTTCGGCAACTCCGGCACCCGGTTCAAGGTGTTCGGCAGCCCCGGCGCGCCGCGCACGATCGAGGAGAAGATCGCCGACGCCGCCACCGTGCACCGGCTGACCGGCCTGGCGCCCAGCGTCGCCCTGCACATCCCGTGGGACCTCTCCGACGACTACGCCGCGCTGGGGGCCTACGCCGCCGAGCAGGGCGTGGCGCTCGGCACGATCAACTCCAACACCTTCCAGGACGACGACTACAAGCTCGGGGCCCTGACCCACACCGACCCCAAGATCCGCCAGAAGGCGATCGACCACCACTTCGAGTGCCTCGACGTCATGGCCGCCACCGGCTCGCGCGACCTGAAGATCTGGCTCGCGGAGGGCAGCAACTACCCCGGCCAGGCCGACATGCGCGGCCGCCAGGACCGGCTGGCCGAGAGCCTCGCGATCATCTACGACCGGCTCGTCGGCCTCGGCGAGGAGCAGCGCCTGGTGCTGGAGTACAAGTTCTTCGAGCCGGCGTTCTACCACACCGACGTGCCCGACTGGGGCACCTCGTACGCCCAGGTCGTCGCCCTCGGCGAGCGGGCCACGGTCTGCCTCGACACCGGCCACCACGCGCCCGGCACGAACATCGAGTTCATCGTCATGCAGCTGCTGCGGCTGGGCCGCCTGGGCTCCTTCGACTTCAACTCCCGCTTCTACGCCGACGACGACCTCATCGTCGGCGCGGCCGACCCGTTCCAGCTGTTCCGGATCCTCGTCGAGGTCATCCGCGGAGGCGGCTACGGCCCGGCGACCCCCGAGGGCCGCAGTGACGTCGCCTTCATGCTCGACCAGTGCCACAACGTCGAGGCCAAGATCCCCGGGCAGATCCGCTCGGTGCTCAACGTGCAGGAGATGACCGCCCGGGCGCTGCTCGTCGACCGTGACGCGCTGGCCATCGCGCAGGAGGACGGCGACGTGCTCGGCGCCCACCAGCTGCTCATGGACGCCTTCTACACCGACGTCCGCGCCGACCTCGCCGCCTGGCGCGAGGAGCGCGGTCTGCCGGCCGACCCGATGGCCGCGTACGCCGCCTCCGGCCACGCCGCCGAGATCGCCGCCACCCGCGTCGGCGGCACCCAGCTGTCCTGGACCTGATCCCCACCCCCGATCCGCTCCATCACCACTCACCCGAGCCCACCCGAGGAAGTCATGACGAACCCCGCCGCCGCGGACCTGATCGCCCGCTCCAACCGCCTGGGCGCCGATGCGAAGAACACCAACTACGCCGGGGGCAACACCTCCGCGAAGGGAACCGAGACCGACCCGGTCACCGGCGAGGCCGTCGAGCTGCTGTGGGTCAAGGGCTCCGGGGGCGACCTCGGCACCCTGACGGAGTCCGGCCTGGCCGTGCTGCGCCTGGACCGCATGCGCGCGCTGGTCGAGGTCTACCCCGGCGTCGAGCGCGAGGACGAGATGGTCGCCGCGTTCGACTACTGCCTGCACGGCAAGGGCGGCGCCGCGCCGTCGATCGACACCGCCATGCACGGGCTCGTCGACGCCCCGCACGTCGACCACCTGCACCCCGACTCAGGCATCGCCATCGCCACCGCGAAGGACGGCGAGCAGCTGACCAAGGAGATCTTCGGCGACAAGGTCGTGTGGGTGCCGTGGCGTCGTCCCGGCTTCCAGCTCGGCCTCGACATCGCCGAGATCAAGCGCGCCAACCCGCAGGCCATCGGCTGCATCCTCGGCGGCCACGGCATCACCGCGTGGGGCGAGACCTCCGAGCAGGCCGAGGCCCACTCGCTGCTCATCATCGACACCGCCGCCGCCCACATCGCCGCGCACTCGAAGGCCGAGCCGTTCGGCCCCGCGCTGCCCGGCTACGCGGCGCTGCCCGAGGCCGAGCGTCGCGCCAAGGCCGCCGCGCTCGCGCCGACGATCCGCGGCATCGCCTCGGCCGACCGCCCGATGGTCGGCCACCTCACCGACTCCGAGGTGGTCCTGGACTTCCTGGCCAGCGCCGAGCACCCGCGCCTGGCCGCGCTGGGCACCTCCTGCCCCGACCACTTCCTGCGCACCAAGGTCAAGCCGCTCGTCCTCGACCTGCCGGCGAGCGCGTCGGTGGAGGAGTCGATCGCGCGCCTGCAGGAGCTCGCGGTGGCCTACCGGGAGGACTACCAGGCCTACTACGACCGCCACGCGACGCCGCAGAGCCCGGCCATCCGCGGCAAGGACCCGCTCATCGTGCTGGTGCCCGGCGTCGGCATGTTCAGCTTCGGCAAGGACAAGCAGACCGCCCGCGTGGCCGGCGAGTTCTACGTCAACGCCATCAACGTCATGCGCGGCGCCGAGGGCCTCTCCACCTACGCCCCCATCGAGGAGTCGGAGAAGTTCCGCATCGAGTACTGGGCGCTGGAGGAGGCCAAGCTGCAGCGGATGCCGAAGCCGAAGCCGCTGGCCACCCGCATCGCGCTGGTCACCGGCGCCGCCTCCGGCATCGGCCGCGCCACCGCGGAGCGGCTGGCCGCCGAGGGCGCCTGCGTCGTCATCGCCGACCTCGACCTCGCCAAGGCCGAGGCCACCGCCGCCGAGATCGGCAGCACCGACGTCGCGGTCGGCGTGCAGGTCGACGTCTCCGACGCCGCGGCCGTGCAGGCCGCCGTCGACGCCGCGGTCCTCGCCTTCGGCGGGCTCGACCTCGTCGTCAACAACGCCGGCCTCTCGCTCTCGCGCTCGCTGCTGGAGACCTCCGAGGCCGACTGGGACCTCCAGCACGACGTCATGGCCAAGGGCTCGTTCCTCGTGGCCCAGGCGGCCGCGAAGGCGATGATCGCGCAGGGCCTCGGCGGCGACATCGTCTACATCTCCAGCAAGAACTCCGTGTTCGCCGGGCCCAACAACGTCGCCTACGGCGCCGCGAAGGCCGACCAGGCCCACCAGGTGCGGCTCCTGGCCGCCGAGCTCGGCGAGCACGGCATCAAGGTCAACGGTGTCAACCCCGACGGCGTCGTCGCGGGCTCGGGCATCTTCGCCTCCGGCTGGGGCGCCAACCGCGCCGCGGTCTACGGCGTGGAGGAGAAGGACCTCGGCAAGTTCTACGCCCAGCGCACGATCCTCAAGCGCGAGGTGCTGCCGGCCCACATCGCCAACGCGGTGTTCGTGCTGTGCGGCCCGGAGATGACCCACACCACCGGCCTGCACGTGCCGGTCGACGCGGGCGTCGCCGCCGCGTTCCTGCGATGAGCGCGGCCGTCCGGGTCGCCGCTGTCGACCTCGGCGCCACCAGCGGCCGGATCATGGCCGGCACGGTGAGCCCGGGCGGCCTGCACCTCGAGGAGCTGCACCGCTTCCCCAACGGCGCGGTGCGCGCGCACGGCACCCTCTACTGGGACGTCCTGGGCCTGCACCGCGAGATGCTCGCCGGCATCCGCGCGGTGGCCGGCACCGGGCCGCTGCACGGCATCGGCATCGACTCCTGGGCCGTCGACTACGGCCTGCTCGACCGCGACGGGCACCTGCTCGGCAACCCGCACAGCCACCGCGACGCCCGCACCGACGGCGTCGCGGCCCAGGTCGCCACCGTCGTGCCGCCGGCGGAGATGTACGCCGTCACCGGTCTGCAGCAGCTGCCGTTCACGACGATCTACCAGCTCGTCGCCGCCCGCGGATCGGCGGCGCTGGAGGCCGCCGAGACCCTCCTGCTGCTGCCCGACCTGCTGGCGTACTGGCTCACCGGCGAGGCCGGCGCCGAGCGCACCAACGCCTCCACCACCGGGCTCTACGACGTGCGCACGAGGGAGTGGTCGCGCGAGCTGGCGCAGCGCCTCGAGCTGCCGTGGGGCGTCCTGCCGCCGCTGCGCGACCCCGGCGCCGTCATCGGCCCCGTGCTCGGCGACGTCGGGCGTCAGGCCGGCATCCCGAAGCGGGTGCCGGTGGTGGCCGTCGGCTCCCACGACACCGCCTCGGCCGTCGTCGGCGTGCCCGCGGCCGAGGGGGAGCGGTTCGCCTACATCTCCTCGGGCACCTGGTCGCTGGTCGGACTCGAGCTCGACGCGCCGGTGCTCACCGAGGCCGCCCGCGAGGCCGACTTCACCAACGAGGGCGGGGTCGACGGCACGATCCGCTTCCTCAAGAACGTCATGGGCCTGTGGGTCCTCTCGGAGTGCATCCGCACCTGGGGCGAGCAGCGGCTGCCCGGCACCGACCTCGTCTCGCTGCTCTCCGCGGCCGACGACCTGCCGGCGCTGCGCACCGTCGTCGACATCAACGACCCCCGCCTGCTGCCGCCCGGCGACATGCCCGCGCGCATCGTCGCGCTGGCCCAGGAGGCCGGCGAGCCGATCCCGCGCACCCCGCTGGCGATCGCGCGCTGCGTGCTCGACAGCCTCGCGCTGGCCTACCGCCGCCACCTGCGGCGCGCGGGCGAGCTGGCCGGGCAGGGCATCGACGTCGTCCACGTCGTCGGCGGCGGCTCGCAGAACCAGCTGCTGTGCCAGCTCACCGCCGACGCCGTCGGCGTCCCGGTGCTGGCCGGGCCCTCGGAGGCCGCGGCGCTGGGCAACGTGCTCGTGCAGGCCCGCACGCTCGGCGCCGACCTGCCCGACCTCGCCGCCATGCGCGCGCTCATCCGGCGCACCCACGAGCTGCACCGCTACACGCCGCGCCCGGGCCTGGACTGGGATGGCGCCGAGGCCCGCCTGCGGGAGAGGGTGGACGCATGAGCTCCTCGCCTCGGGTGGCGCTGATGGTCACCTGCCTCAACGACGCGCTGCGTCCGGAGGTCGGGCAGGCCACCGTGCGCCTGCTGCGACGCCTGGGCGTGGACGTCGAGTTCCCCGACGCCCAGACCTGCTGCGGCCAGCCGATGGTCAACACCGGCTACCTCGACGAGGCCGTGCCGGTGGTGCGCACCTACGTCGACGCCTTCGCCGGCTACGACGCCATCGTGACGCCGTCCGGCTCCTGCGCGGGCTCCGCGCGGCATCAGCACGCGATGGTCGCGCAGCGCAGTGGCGACGCCGGCCTCCAGCGGGCCGTCGCGGAGGTCTCGCCGCGCACCTACGAGCTCTCGGAGTACCTCGTCGACGTCCTCGGCGTCACCGACGTCGGCGCCTACTTCCCGCACACCGTCACCTACCACCCGACGTGCCACTCGCTGCGGATGCTCGGCGTCGGCGACCGGCCGCGTCGCCTGCTCGAGGCGGTGCGCGGCCTGCGGCTGCGCGAGCTGCCCTCCGAGCGGGAGTGCTGCGGGTTCGGCGGCACGTTCGCGGTGAAGAACGCCGACACCTCGGTGGCCATGGGCGTCGACAAGGTGCGTCACGTGCGCTCCACCGGGGCCGAGGTGCTCGTGGCCGGCGACTCCTCCTGCCTGCTGCACCTCGGCGGCCTGCTGCAGCGTCAGCGCGCCGGCGTCCGCACGATGCACCTGGCCGAGATCCTGGCGTCCACCGAGGACGCGCCCGTGGCGCTGCCGGTGTCTGGTGCGTCCGCATGAGCGGCACGTTCGTCGGCATGCCGGCCTTCCCGACCGCCGCGCGCGCCGCGCTGGCCGACTCCCAGCTGCGCCACAACCTGGCCCACGCCACCGGCACCATCCGCGCCAAGCGCGCGGCGGTCGTCGAGGAGGTCGAGGGGTGGGAGGAGCTGCGGCTCGCGGGCGCGGCGGTCAAGGAGCGCGCGCTGCTCGACCTCGCCACGCACCTGGAGACCCTCGAGGCCTCGCTCACCGCGAACGGCGCCACCGTGCACTGGGCCCACGACGCCGCGGAGGCCAATGCCATCGTCGTCGCGATCGCGCAGGCCCACGAGGCGCGCGAGGTCGTCAAGGTGAAGTCGATGGTCACCCAGGAGATCGACCTCAACGGCGCGCTGGAGCAGGCCGGCATCGACGCCTGGGAGACCGACCTCGCCGAGCTCATCGTCCAGCTCGGCGGCGACCTCCCCAGCCACATCCTGGTGCCCGCGATCCACCGCAACCGCGCGGAGATCCGCGAGATCTTCCTGCGCGAGATGGCCGCCGTCGGCCGGCCCGCGCCCGCCGACCTCACCGACGAGCCGGCCGTGCTCGCCGCCACCGCCCGCGCGCACCTGCGTGAGAAGTTCCTGCGCGCGAAGGTGGGCGTCTCCGGCGCGAACTTCGCCGTCGCCGACTCCGGCACCCTCGTGGTGGTGGAGTCCGAGGGCAACGGACGCATGTGCCTGACGCTGCCCGAGGTGCTGATCAGCGTCGTCGGCATCGAGAAGGTCGTGCCCACCTGGGCCGAGCTCGATCCGCTCCTGCGGCTGCTGCCCCGCTCGTCCACCGGTGAGCGGATGAACCCCTACACCTCGACGTGGTCGGGCGTCACGCCCGGCGACGGCCCGCAGGAGGTGCACGTCGTCCTGCTCGACAACGGCCGCACCCGCGCGCTGGCCGACGAGGTCGGCCGCCAGGCGCTGCGCTGCATCCGCTGCTCGGCGTGCCTCAACGTCTGCCCGGTCTACGAGCGCACCGGCGGGCACGCCTACGGCTCGGTCTACCCCGGCCCGATCGGCGCGATCCTCAACCCGCTGCTCCACGGCACCGGCGACCCGCAGACCGACTCCCTGCCCTACGCCTCCTCGCTGTGCGGGGCGTGCTTCGAGGCCTGCCCGGTGCGCATCGACATCCCCGAGGTGCTCGTCCACCTGCGCTCGAAGGTCGTCGACGCCCACCGCGGCGACCGGGTGCCCAAGGTCGAGGCGCTGGCCATGAAGGCGGCCTCGCGCGCCCTGGGCGACGCACGGCGGCTGCGGCGCCTGGAGCGCATCGCCGGCCGCACCGGCCGGTTCGTGCGTCCCACCCTGCCCGTGCCGGGCTGGTCCGGGGCCCGCGACGTCCCCGCACCCGCCGCGGAGTCGTTCCGCGACTGGTGGGACCGCACCGAGGGAGGCATCCGATGAGCAGCGCCGGCTCCCGCGAGCGCATCCTCGACGCCGTCCGCTCGGCGCTTGCCGGCGTCGAGGCGCCCACGGCCCCCGTGGTCTCCCCGCCGGGTGCGGCCGTCGCCGACGCCGAGCTGCTCGAGCGGTTCGTCGAGCGCGTCGTCGACTACCGCGCCGTGGCCGAGGTGTGCACCGCCGCCGAGCTGCCCGCGCGCGTCGCCGCGGCGCTGCCCGACGGCGCGCGCGTGGTCGTCCCCGCCGGGCTCGACCTCGAGGTGCCCGGCGCCGTCGTCGACCACCCTGGCCTCGACGCCCCCGCCCTCGACGCGCTCGACGCCGTCGTCACCCGCGCCCGGGTGGGCATCGCCGAGACCGGCACGATCGTGCTCGACCACGACGACGCCCAGGGCCGCCGCGCGATCTCGCTGGTGCCCGACCTGCACGTGTGCGTCGTGGCGGCCGACCAGGTCGTCGCCGACGTGCCCGAGGCCGTCGGCCGGCTCGACCCCGCGCGTCCGCTCACCTGGATCAGCGGCCCCTCGGCCACCAGCGACATCGAGCTGAACCGCGTCGAGGGCGTCCACGGCCCGCGCACGCTGCACGTCATCGTCTGGCGCTGACCCGTCCTGCGCGGGGTCGTCCGCCGGCGACCTCGCCCGCCGGGGTGGTCGGTGCACGGATGTGCTCCGACCACCCTTCCGGTGGCGTGGACGCCGCCCGTCCGGGGAACTCTCTCGAAAGCAAGCATCTAGTGCACGAGGCACTGGAGCGCGCCGCGAGAAGAGGTCGAGATGTCCACTCAGCACGACACCGTCGCCACCCCCGCTGACACCACCGCCACCGACCGCAAGGCGGTCGTGGAGCGTCAGAAGGAGCGGTTCGGGGGCATCAAGCCCGGGGCCGGCTTCTTCGGCTGGCTCTCCGCGACCGGTCTGGTGGTGCTCCTCTCGGGTCTGGTGGCGGCCACGGGCGTGACGATCAACCTGGTCTCCGACGGCAAGACCTCGGACGCGATCGGCTGGGACGGGGTGATCCTGGTGATCGCGGTCGTCGCGGTCTCCTTCGTCGCCGGTGGCTACGTGGCGGGTCGGATGGCGCGCTTCGACGGTGCCCGTCAGGGTCTGGGCGTGTTCGCCTGGACCGTGGTGATGACCGTCGTCCTGGCGGTCCTCGGTGTCGTGGCCGGTGCGAAGTACGACGTGCTGGGTCAGATCGACTCCTTCCCGCGCATCCCCAGCGACCTCGGTGAGCTGACGCTGCAGGCCGGTGTCGCGGTCGTCGGCGTGATCGCCGCTGCTCTGATCGGTGCGATCGCCGGTGGCGTGGCGGGCATGGCCTACCACCGTCGCATCGACGTCGCCGGCCTGGGCCGCTGACGCACCCCGCCCTCCCCGGTCTGCCGACGGCCGGTCGCCCCTCCCTCGGGCGACCGGCCGTAGGCGCTTGTGTGACGTGGGTCGCGCATGGCATCCTGCTTGACATTCCTCCCCCTTTTGTCAAGCAGGAGCGACGATGACCGCGACGCCCGTGACGCCCCGGCCCACCGATCCGCGCCCGGCGCTCGGCCTGCCCGACCCCGCCGAGCGGGTGCCTGCGCTGGCCCGGCCCACGGCGGCGCTGTACGTCGTCTCGCTCGCGCTGTGCGGCGTCCAGCTGCTCGGGCTCGCCCGGGGCTGGACCCCGTGGCTGCTGGTGCCCCTCGGCGGCGCCGTCACCTACCTGATGTTCACCGTGCTCCACGAGTCGGTGCATCACGCGGTGAGCACCCGCACCCGGCTCAACGACGCCTTCGGACGCGCGTCGGTGCCGTTCGTGGCGCCCTACGCGAGCTTCGGGCTCATCAAGTTCATCCACATCGAGCACCACCGCAACACCAACGAGCCCAAGTCGGTCGACCCCGACCAGTGGACCAGCGAGGGCCCGGCCTGGCAGCTGCCGCTGCGCTGGGCGACCCTCGACGTCTGGTACCTCGTCTACTACCTCGGGCGGGTGCGCGAGCGCCCGCGTCGCGAGGTCGTCTCGACGCTCACGGTGTTCGGCGTCGCGATCACTGCCCTGGTCGGGCTGTCGGTGGCCGGCCTCGGCTCGGAGGTGCTGCTGTGGCTCGCCGGGCAGCGGCTCGGCATCCTCGTGCTGGCCTGGTGGTTCGACTACCTGCCCCACCACGGCCTGGGGTTCACCCAGCGCGAGCACAAGTACGGCGCCACCCGGGTGCGCGTGGGCCGCGAGTCGTGGATGACGCCGCTGTTCGTCTACCAGAACTACCACCTGGTGCATCACCTGCACCCGAGCGTGCCGTTCTACCGCTACGTGCGCGCCTGGCGCCGCAACGAGCAGGCCTACCTCGACCGCGACGCCGCCATCTCCACCTGGTTCGGCCGCTCGCTCACCCCCGACGAGTACCGCACCTGGCGGCGGCTCACCGACCCCGCCGTCGACGGCCCGGCCGCCGCGGCCGCCGGCCCCGGCCGAGTGCCCGCCCAGGCCCACGCCCTGCGGGTCGCGGCCGTCGAGCCGCTCACCGAGGAGAGCCGCCTCGTCGTCCTCGAGGTGCCCGAGGACCTCGCCGAGGTCTACGCCCACCGCCAGGGCCAGCACGTCTCCGTCCGCGCGATCCTCGACGGGCGCGCCGTCACCCGCACCTACTCGATCGTCGACGCCGCCGCGTCCCGCTCGTCGGGCCGGCTCGCCATCGCCGTGCGCCACGTCGAGGGCGGCCTCTTCTCCACCTACGTCCGCGACGAGCTCGCCCCCGGCGACCTCCTCGACGTCCTGCCGCCGGCCGGCCACTTCCGCACCGAGCTCGACGCCTCGGCCCGCCGCCGCTACGTCGCGGTGGCCGCCGGCTCGGGCATCACCCCGCTCCTCTCGATCCTGCGCACCACCCTCGCCGAGGAGCCCGACAGCACCGTGACGCTGGTCTACGGCAACCGCACGCCGGCCTCGACGATGTTCCGCGCCGAGCTCGACGCCCTCGCCGCCGACCCGCGGGTGCGCGTCCACCACGTCCTCTCCCGCACCGCCGCCTGCGACCCCGCCGCGGGGGAGCGGCCCGGCCGGATCTCCCCGGCGCTGGTGCGCGAGCTCGCGGGCGCCGAGCCCGTCGACGCCTGGCTCCTCTGCGGCCCACAGGCCCTCGTCGACGACCTCGCCGTCGAGCTCGGCACCACCGAGCGCGTGCTCACCGAGGTCTTCCACGCCGAGAGCGCGGCACCCGCCCTCGACGTCGAGAGCCGGGTGACGATCGCCGTCGGCGGCGCCGAGCGCAGCCTCGACCTGCGCTCGTCGGGCGACACCCTCCTCGACGCCGCGTTGCAGGCCGGCCTCGAGCCGCCCTACTCCTGCGCCGGCGGCGCCTGCGGCACCTGCCGCGCGAAGGTGACCCTCGGGCGCGCGGTCATGGACCAGAACCACGCCCTCGACGACGCCGAGATCGCCGCCGGCTACGTCCTCACCTGCCAGGCCCATCCGGTGAGCGAGGAGGTGCGCGTCGACTACGACGCGTGAGGCGCTCGTCGGCTGATCAAGTAGCGCGGCCGCATCGATGGCCTACCGTGGGGGCATGCGTCTGCGACCTCTCGGCTGGGAGCTCTCCGCCTTCCTGATCTGGCTGGCGTTTCTCGGGCTCGCCGTGGCGACGCAGTGGACGCCGCTGCTCGGCGCCGTGCTGATCGTCGGCGCCGTCCTGACGCCGCTGGTGATCGGCGGCTTCCTGGTGCGCCTCGGCGTCGGCATCCTCGGCGAGCTGGGCGTCGGCCGCCCGCGCCGCGGCTGAGCCTCAGCCGGCCACCCAGTACCCGGGCCCTGGCGGCGGCTCGTCCTCGAACGGCTCGCGGGTGTCGGAGGCGAGCCAGCCGTGCTCGTGGTGCACGAGGAACCGCGTGCGTCCGAGCGCTCCGAGCACCGTCTCCTTGAACGGCGTGGCCCGCGGGTCGGCCGTCCCGTGGATGACCATCGCGTAGACGTCCCACTGAGCCCGCGTGAGCACCACCTCGATGCGCTGACGGCGGCCGCCCTGCTGCGGCACGGTGATGAGGAGCCCGCCGGACACCTCCTGCACGTCGGCCCAGCCGTCGATGTAGTCCAGGAGGACGTCCCAGGTGCGCATGGTCCTCATCGGCCCATCATGCCGGGCGCGGCATGACCAGGGCGGGGCGAGGCCATCTGGACCACCGGCCCAGACCACCTCCACAAGCCCCGGTCCTCTCGGCTGCCATGGCCCGGCACCGGGCCGACGGGGCTCGGGGAGAGCGAGAGGGGTGCGGACGTCATGGGGATGAGCGCCGTCGAGGGCTGGGAGGAGCAGGCCCCGCCGAGCGGGACCGCGGAGGACGCCGGACGAGGGCCGTGGTGGCGCTACGGGCTGGTGGCTGCGCTGCTGCTGGCGCTGGGCTACGCGGCGGGAGCGTCAGCGGTGCTGCTCCTGAGCGCGCTGCGGATGGTGTGACGTGGCCTCGCTCGGGCGCAAGGTCCAGCGCAGCGTCGATCGCAGCATCCACCACAGCCTCCGCAGCGCGTGGCGGTGCTGGCGCCGTCACCCCGACCACTGCCCACACGTTCCGATCAAGCGGGGTCGTCCGTTCGGGGTCTGACCCGGGGTCAGAGCCTGAGGCCCTCGGTCAGGGGAGGCGCTGGGCAGCCTCGGCGACGAGGCGCGCGAGCGTCTCGACGGCGTCACCGAGGCGCTCGCCGGCCTCGGCCCGGGCGGAGTGGCTCAGGTCGAGGGCGGGGTCGAGCATCCCGGCGATCACCCGCACCGCCGCCATGGCGGCGACCAGGTCCTGGCGGAGTCCCGGGTTAGGAGCGGTCGGGGCGTCGGTGGCTCTCCCGGCCCTCGGGCTCGGAGCCAGCCGGTACCCGATGCCCGGCTCGGTGCGGATCAGGTCGGCGTCCTCGGCCACGGGCGAGCACAGCTTGGCGCGCAGCGACCCGACATGGACGCGGAGCGCGTCACGGCTCTGCCGCGGCTCCGCGTCGCCCCACACCGAGCGGGCGAGCGCACCGTGGCTCACCACCCGCCCCTGGGCGCGGGCGAGGGAGTGGAGCACCTTCCACTCCGTCGGGGTCAGCCGCACGTCGCCGCCCGAGCGGCGCGCGCAGAGGCTCTGGAAGTCGACGTGAAGGTCGCCGGAGACCAGCCCGTCCGCGTCGGCGTCGCCCCTGCGCTGCCGCAGCACGCCCTGCAGCCGCTCGTCGAGGTCGGCCCGACGGAACGGCTTGATGAGCACGTCGTCGGCCCCCGCCTCCAGGGCTCGGGCGACGGTGTCGGCCTGCCGGCTGCTGCTGACGACGAGGATCGGCACCGTCGACGCCGCCCGGATCCGCTCGATCGCGGCGAGACCGCGAACGTCGGGCAGTCGCAGGTCGACGATCGCGACGTCGCTCCCGTCGAGGTCGACCCCCGGGTCGAGTCGGCCTGCCGACACGGCCCGCACCTCGAAGCCCTGACGCTCCAGCACGCCCAGGAGCGCACCGCGCACGGGGTCGTCGTCGATGAGCAGGAGCCGAGCCACGGCGTCAGCCTTCGCGGTGGGGAGCCGCCGCGGACAGGGCCGTTGGTCCTGCCGGGTCCCGACCTGGTCCCGACCTGGTCCCGACCTGGTCCCGACCTGGTCCCGACCTGGTCCCGACCTGGTGCGCGGCCGAGGTCAGCGCGATGCGCCCAGGACCTCCAGCAGTGCGAGGGCGTCGTCGGCGGGGGAGCCGGGGCGCGCGCTGTCGAGCACGAGGTGCTGGTCGCCGTCGGTCAGGAGCATGGCGTCGCAGTCGAGCGTGAGCGGGCCGACCTCGGGGTGGTGGAAGGTCTCGGTCAGCATCCGGGGCGCCTGGACGTCCTGGCGGTCCCACAGCCGCGCGAAGTGCTCGATGACCTCCCTGAGATCGGCGACCAGACGGACGACGTCAGAGTCGTCGGGGTAGCGGGCGACGGTGGAGCGCAGGGTCGCGACGATGCTGATCCTGAAGGCGGCGTCCTCGGCGATCCCGTAGAGGGCGGGGCTCCCCGGTGCTCCGAGGAAGGCGCGGCGGGCGAGGTGTGCTCCCTCGGCTCGAGGGCGTCGAAGTCCTCCAGGAGCACGGCGGCGACACCGTTCCAGGCGAGCACCTCGTAGGCGGCCGACAGCACGAGCGCGGCGGTCCGGGGCAGTCCGTCGATCAGCGACAGGATGCTGGGGCGCACCAGGCGGCTGTGCAGCCTGGGCGGACGTCGGCGGCGCCCGCGAGCACGAACAGGTGGGACGTCTCGTTCTCCCCGAGGCGCAGCGCCCCGGCCAGGGCTGCGCAGACGTCGCTTGAGGGCCGCGAGGCGCGGGCCTGCTCCAGACGCGTGTAGTACTCGGTGGAGATGTGGGCCAGCACGGCGACCTCCTCGCGGCGCAGGCCGGGGGTGCGGCGGCGCGGGCCGGAGGGCAGGCCGACGTCCTCCGGTGCCAGGCGCACGCGTCTGCTCCGGAGGAACGAGCCGAGCTCCTCCCTGTCCACGACGCCATCACGCTCGGCGGTTCGTGCTCCGGGGGCCGCTCAGGGGTGCCCGGTTCGTGCCTGGATCGGCCGCAGGCGGTGCCGCAGCGTGGTCGCCATGACCACCTTCGATGCAGACAGCACCCAGCCCGTCCCCGTCCCCGGCCTCCTTGCCGGCAAGGTCGTGCTCGTCACCAGCGCCAGTCGCGGGATCGGCCGCGCGGCCGCGCGCCTCTTCGCCGCAGAGGGGGCCCGCGTGGTGCTCGCTGCGCGCAGCCTGGCGGCGCTGGAGGGCGTCGTCGAGGAGATCCGGGGGACCGGCGGCTCCGCGGACGCCGTGCCGATCGACCTCACCCGGCCCGCGTCGATCCGGGCGGCCGTCGAGCGGGTCGCCGAGCTGCGCGGACGGCTCGACGGCGCCTTCACCAACGCCGGCGTCGTGCAGCGGCCGGGTCCGCCGGAGACCACCAGCGACGCGGACGTCGAGGAGCAGTTCGCCGTGAGCTTCCGCGGCCAGTGGACGGCGATGAACGCGGAGGCCGAGCTCATGCGGAGCAGCGGCGGGGGCGCGATCGTGAACACCTCGAGCATCGGATCCCGCCGGGCGAATCCGACGCTGCCGGCCTACGGGGCGATGAAGCGGGCCCTGAACAGCATCACCGAGCCCGCGGCCGTCTCCTGGGCGCCGGACGGCATCAGGGTCAACGGCCTCGCCCCGGGGGCGACCGCCACCGACATGATGACGCAGTGGGACGCGGCCGCTCCCGGCGTCATCGCGGCGGCGACGGCCGGGATCCCGCTGGGCCGGATGGCCGAGGCGATCGAGGTCGCTCAGGTCGCGGCGTTCCTGCTGAGCGACCGGGCGTCCGCGGTGACGGGCGCGATCGTGCCCGTCGACGGCGGCGCCGGCGCGTGAGGTGACGGCGGGCGCCGTGCAGGATCCTGCGCGTGGACATGCACTCCCCACCGATCGAGCAGGCGCCACACGATCAGGCGTCACTCAGTGCTCGGCCCCTCGACGTCGTCGGCCGTTCGCCCGCGGGGAACGGCCTGATCTCACTGCAGGCAGGCGGAGACGCGTCGCATCCGCTCAGCCGCCGTGGCGTGCCTCGGCCTGCTGAGCGATCCACCCCGCGAGCTCGTCCGGGTCGAGCCTCAGGGGCGACGGCAGGGCGATGCTCGGCGCTCCGACCAGCCTGCGATTCGCCACTGCGAGCGCGCGGCTGGCGCGTCCTGCCTGGTGGTCCGAGAGCCACCGCGACTCGAACTCGGAGCTGATCACGAGGAGGACCATCGCGGTGCCGCGAGCTCGGAAGACGCCGGCGTCCTCGATCTCCGCCCACGGCACGAGGCGCTCCCCGTGCCGGAGGTAGTGGGCGGTCACGCCTCGCGAGTCGACCACGACCGCCGGGCCTTTCTGCCTCAGCTGCAGGCTGCACGCCACCACGCCCCCGACGCCCATCAACGCAGCAAGCGCACCGACGATGCGATCGCTCGTCGACTCTCCGGCCACGGCCGTCGCGACGCCCGCGGCGAAGAAGACCACCCCGGCCACCGACACCCATCTGAGCCGTCGGGTCGAGAGATGGAAGGAGACGCTGCCGGTGCGCTCGAGCTCGGCGTCCCAGTGCTCCGGATGATTCGACTGCTCGCCCCGTCTCGCCATGACGGCAGCATCCCATCCGCGCGCAGCCGAGGAGCATGCCGAGGTCGGCCGACGACGCACGACGCCCGGCCACCATCAGGCAGCCGGGCGTCGGGATGAATCTGCGCTCAGGTGAGCGTCGGGATCTTCACGCCGGTGTTGGCGTGGCAGCGGTACCCGTTGGGGACCTTCCTCAGGTACTGCTGCCAGAGTTTGGGCTTGCACGTATTCGGTCGGCGTCCGCAGGGCGGACGGCCGATGGATCGGTCGAGTGGGCTCCCCAGGGTCGGATGCGTCGGCATCGACAGGCTTCCTGCTCATGACGAAGGCCTTCGTCGCTGCTGCTTCAGAACTCTGAGCGCGACTCGCGCACGGACTGGTTGCCCGCCGCGTCCGTGGTCGTGACCGTGGTGCGGGCGCCGGTACGGCGGTTGGCCGTCGCGGCGGTGAGGACGAGCAGGACGATGCCGACGGCGGCGAGGATCCAGCCGACGGTGGTGAGGTCGACCCCGTTCACGCGGTCGGTGACCGCGAGGGCGAGGACGAGACCGATGGCGGTCAGGAAACCGCCGAATCCGTAACCCATGATGTGAGCCTCTCAGGATCGATGGCGGAGAGCTCCGCCGGTGAGGGGTGAACGCTCGAGAGCCGCGGGACCGCGACCTGCCTCCTCATTCCCCGCGCAGCCGTCGGCAACCCGAGCAGGCTCGGTCTCACCCCTTCGGGGGCACGACGCCGGGACGTCGCGACTGATCTCAGGTCGCGCGTCGGCGGGCCGATGATCTGATCCCACCCCCGTGACGCGTCGCCCCCGACGACACGCCGCACTCACCGAGGGATCCCCCATGCCTCTCAGAGCCCTGCCCGTCCGCGTCCTTCGTGCGGTCGCGACCACGCTCGCGATCCTCGCCTCGGTCACTATCCAGCCCGCGACCGCGGACGGCCACACCGCGCCGCGCCCTGTCGCTCGACGGTCGATCGTCGAGGTGCAGCTCGGGACCTACGTCGAGGGGATGGCCGCCGACCCGGCTCGGCTCACTGCCTTCGAGTCGCAGATCGGACGCCGCGCCGCGATCGCGTCGTACTACCGCGGCTACGGCGAGGTGTTCCCGGGCGACACGGAGCGTGCCCTGGCCGACGGCGGGCGTCGGCGCGTCCTGGTGTCGTGGGACATGGGACCGACCCGCTTCGCGGAGTGGGCGGCGGGCCGGCACGACGACTATCTCGCGCAGATCGCCGACGCCGCGCGTGCGTACCCCTCCATCCTCTTCATCCGGCCGTGGCCCGAGATGAACGGCGACTGGCAGGACTTCCAGCCCACCGCGGCCGGCGAGCGTCGCTTCGGCGGTACCTACGACGAGTTCAAGGCGGCGTGGCGCCATGTCGTCGCCTACTTCCGATCCCGCGGTGTCGCGAACCTGCGGTGGGTGTTCAATCCGACGGCCGACACCTACGCCGAGACGACGGCGGTGTCGCGGATATGGCCCGGCTCCTCCTACGTCGACGTACTGGGCCTCGACGGATTCAACTGGGGAGCCGACGGCGCCTGGGGTCGGTGGCTGAGCTTCGATCAGATCTTCGCCACCCAGTACCGGCGTCTCACTGCGCTGCACCCGTCCGCGCCAGTCTGGATCTGCGAGGTGGCCTCGAAGGAGCCGACGGTGGACGACGGGGCGCCGATCGACACGGCCCACAGCAAGGGCGCCTGGGTCCGCCAGATGCTGGCAAGCACCGCCTTCCCGAGGGTCAGCGCCCTGATCTGGTTCCAGGCGACCAAGGAGCGCGACTGGCGGGTCGAGTCGAGCACCGCGTCCCTCGACGCGTTCCGCTTGGCGATCGCGGACTCACGTCGGCGCTCACGCTGAGGCGCGCACGGTCGGCGACGGCACGGATCACCGCACGGACCAACGCGCGGACACCTGACGCGCCACCAGGTACATCCGTCGCGAGGAGCCGTATCGCGGCCAGCAGGTGGTGAGCGTCAGAGTGGGTCCAGCGCGCGGCGCGAGCACCCACACGTCGTCGACGTCGATGATCCGGGCTGCCTGGATGACCTCGTAGGTCCAACGCGCCCGGCCCTGCGTGGCGATGATCCGATCCCCCGGGACGAGCCGGTCGAGGTCGATGAAGGGGGAGCCGTGCCCGGCGCGATGGCCCGCGACGCCGACGTTGCCGGCAGCCCCGAACAACGGCGTGGCCGCGTAGTGACCCGGGCCCTCTGCGAGATCCTCGGCCGCCGTGCCCTCGACGACGACCCATCGCCAGTCCGAGCCGAGGGCCGGGATCCGCAGCGTCGCCAGAGCGTCGCCCTCCGCTGCAGGTGATGCCACCGGCGCAGCCTGAGCCCTCATCGGTCCCGTCCGTCCGGGAACCTGCCGGCCGATGCTCCCGACCGGACGCGGACCCGTGCGATCCAGCTCGCGCGCAAGGCGCGACTGCGCGACCTCCGCGCGGCTCGTGCCCCACCACCATGCGACGGCGTCGGGAGCCAGGACGGCCAGCGCGACAGCTGCGAGGGTCGCTGCCAGGGGGAGCGCGAGAGCGCGCCTCCCGCGGCCCCGGCCAGCGCGAGGCGTCCACGTCCCGGGTGACGCAGGCACGCTCATCGGCCCGCGGGCAGGACGCGCCTGATCGCGAGGAGCGCGGAGAGGAGGGCGAAGGCGGCGAGGAACATCCACACGCCGTCGAAGGCCATCCCGGTCGCTGCGAGGCCGCCGGATCCCAGCAGGCTCCCCGCCCCGGCGATCACACCTGGACCGGCCATCGGGTTCGAGTACATCTCACCAGCTCCTCTCCGAGCTCATCACCGCTTGCCAGAAGGCGCGCGCCTGCACGAGCTGCAGGAACACGTCGAAGACCATCTCGACGACCACCGTCGCGCCCAGCGCCATCTGGCGGGCGCCCCGTGCCCTGACCGTCACGACCCGCTCGACGGAGAAGATCGCCGTGACGCCGAGCCATAGGGGGTGCAGGGTCATGCCCACGGCGAGGCCGTAGATCACGCTGGCGAGGTAGAGAAGCGTCGCCACCACCCCGACCAGACTCAGGACCTGGCGGCCCCAGTAGGGGCGGGTGACCGGCGTCCAGCCGTAGTCGAGCAGGTTCTCCAGCGCGCCCCGCTTCCAGCGCAGGCGCTGCTGGGCGAGCGCCGACCACGTGGTCATCACCTCGGTCTCGAGCGTGCACTCGACGGGGGCGAGGATCCGGTGGCCGAGATGCATCAGCGCCAACGACAGCTCGTTGTCCTCGGTGAGGACGTGGACGTCGTAGACGTCGCCGCAGCCCGAGGCGTCGGGAAGTCGTCCGTCCTGACGGGCCTCGCGCACCTGCCGCAGGACCGCCCACGGGAAGACCGAGGCGGTGCCGGTGAGCACGAGGGCGCGCCCGTGCAGCCGGCGGACGTCGCGTTCGTAGCGCGCGTACTCGTTGCGCTGGAAGGTGCCGAGCAGGCCGCCGCCAGGCCCACCCCGGAAGGTCCCACCGACGCCGCCGAGCCCTGGATCGGCGAGGTGCTCGCGGGCCGTGTGGAGGAAGCGCGGGTCGAGTGTGCAGTCGGCGTCCATCACGAGCACCAGGTCGTGCGGCCCCCAGCCGCCGTCGAGTGCCGCGAAGGCCTGGTTCAGTGCCCCGGCCTTGCGATGCTCGTTCCCGGTGGTCACGAGGACCTCCGCGCCGTGCGCGGCGGCGATCGCGGCCGTCTCGTCGGTGCAGTTGTCGGCGACCACGACGATCCGGTCCGGGGGTGCGATCTGGCGGCGCAGCGACCCGATGGCCTCGGCGATGCCGGCCGCCTCGTCGTGGGCTGGAAGGACGGCGGTCAGGGTGCCGATCGGTCGGATGCCTGCCGCGCAGGTGCGAGTCGACGCATGAGTGATGACCACGTGAGGAGTCTTGGTCCTGCCCGTCGGCGGCGACGGCGACTTTGCGGCTTCCTCACAGCAAGAGTCCATAAAGGCGGCCGGATCTCCGGGGCCTCGTCCAGGTCCGTCAGAGCCGGCCGACGTCTAGGATGGTTGGATGGTGCGCCTGCTCCTCATCGAGGACGATGCCGAGCTCCGAGCGGCTCTGGAGGCGGTGCTGCAGCGTCATGGGCACGACGTCCGGTCGGCGGCTGACGGGTTGGAAGGACTCCGTGCGCTCGATCACGAGCCGGAGGTCATCCTGGTCGACCTCGGACTGCCGGGTCTCTCCGGGCTCGAGGTGATCGGTCGCGTGCGGGCGAGCCGGTCCACGCCGATCATCGTGCTCAGCGGCAGCAGGGAGTCCGACGCGGTGTCGTCCGCCTTGGACGCCGGGGCCGACGACTTCGTGGCGAAGCCGTTCCGGCTGGGCGACCTCGAGGCACGTCTGCGGGCCGTGCTGAGGCGCGGAGCCGGCGACGGGCCCGGCACGAGGATCGCGGTGGGTGGACTCGTGATCGACTTCGACGCGCGGACCGTGATGGTCGACGATCATCCCCGTCACCTGACGCCGACCGAGTGGAAGGTCCTCGAGGTGCTCGCGCAGGGCCGCGGCCGCGTGGTGAGCCACCGGGTCCTGGCGCAGTCGGTCTGGGGGCAGGCCGAGTACGCGCAGGCGCGCGAGACGCTGCGGGTGCACGTCGGCGCGCTGCGCGCCAAGCTGTCCCGGGGAGGCGGCGAGGCCTCGCTCATCGAGACCGAGAGCGGCATCGGCTATCGCATGGTCCATCAGGACGCCGGCGGCGATCAACGACTGAGTCGTGCGGTGTCGGAGAGCGGTGCTCCGCCGCGTGATCTCGAGGGCGGCGGCCACGCCGCTCTCGCCCATGACCTGAACAACGCGATGGCCACGCTCAACGTGATCGCGGGCATGCTCGACCCACGGGTCGGGCTCAGCGATGCAGCCCGCGAGGAGGCTATCGAGCGGCTGGGGCGGGCGGTCGTGAGCCTCGGGTCGCTGGTCGACGACGCAGTGGGGCTGCTGCGCTGAGCGGGCTCAGGCCGTCGGCGGCTGCCGGGCTCGTGCCGTGCCAGGGGATGGTCATGGTCGCCACGGTCACGCCGTCGTGCGACGTCAGCGTGAGGTGTCCTCCGTGGGCGATGACGATCTCGCGTGCGAGGGTGAGGCCCAGCCCCACCCCGGGGCGCGCCTCCCTCTCCGCGGCCTCGGTGCGATAGAAGGCGTCGAAGGCCCGAGCCAGCTCGGCGCCGTGCAACGTGTCGCCCTGGTTCACGATCTGAAGCTCGGCCGCGTCCTGTGCCCCGTCCGCGTGACGGAGGGCCACTGCGATGGTGGTGCCCTCGGATCGCGCGTGCCGAGCGTTGCAGAGCAGCTGGTCGACGACCTTGCGGAGCTGCCGCGAGTCGCCGTCCACAGACCGATCGCGGACCTCCGTGGAGAGGGAGAGGATGACCCCCTCGCCGTCTCCGCCGGCAGCGTGGACCGCCTGCTCGACGACCTGATCGAGGGAGACCGGGGCGTGCTGTGCTCCGGGGGTGCTGTCGAGTGCCGTCGCCTGCAGGAGGTCCTCCACGAGCGCGGCGAGACGCTGACCGCTGCGGTGCACGCTGCCGGCGATGCCGCGGACCTCGGCGCTCACCTCCCCCGCCAGGCCGGAGACCAGGACGTCGCTGTAGCCCATGATCACCGTCAACGGCGTCCGGAACTCGTGGGTCACCGATGACAGGAGCGCAGTGCGCATGCGCACGAACTCCATCTGCTCCTCCCGGGCCTCTCGTTCGTGCTCCACCGCGACCGCGCGATCGCGGATGGCGAGCGCGAGAGGGGTGGCCAGCGCGATCACGCAGATGACGTAGAGCTGGACCATCGCAGCGGTCGCGGCAGGCGAGCGCGCGAAGTCGTCGACGAACGGGCCATGCCCCTGGCCGGTTCCGATCGTCGCGAACGTCGCAACGGCGAGCGCCGTCCAGGCCGTCAGCCGGGGCGTGAGCACGAAGGTCGCCATCACCATCGCGGCGAGGGGGAGGAATGCGAGCGACTGGCCGCTCGTCAGCCAGAACACCGGAAGAAGCGTGGCGACGAGCACTCCCGCGACCGCCGCGATGGCGAGCCCGTGCGCGCGTTGCAGCGAGCCGCGCGGTGGCGCCAGCACGATGCCCAGCACGAGGAGCTGGCCTGAGAGATGGGACGGGAACACGCTGACGGCGACCGGGCGCGGATCGGCTCGGAACATGAGGAACACCGTCAGAGCGACGAGCGCTGCGATGGCTGCTGCGCCCGCGGCCGCTGCGCCCAGCAGCCGCCCGTAGGAGCCGAAGGAGTCGAGGGCGAAGGGAGCTCTCGCGCTCGGCGCCAGGAACCAGACTGCGACGAGGGCCTCGGTCGCGTTCGCCAGGCTGAACGCCAGGGCCAGCACGGGCGGATGACCGGCCACGACGTTCGCCACTCCCGTCACTGCGACGACGAGTCCGGCCGCTGCCAGGCGCCCCACGGCCGAGCGTCGACGCAGGAGGAGCCAGGTGGCCACGCCGGCGCCGGGCCACCAGGCGGCGACGGTCGAGCCGGGAGGACGGAGCGCCACCGAGCCCGTCGCCACGACGAGCAGGAGCACGCAGATGAGCACGTCAGGGACCCGCGTCTCGGAGACGACGCGACCGCTCAGGGCGCGCACACGCCTGAGCACGAGATGCTCGCCGCCGAGGGGGCGGTGGAGGGCGGTCTTGATCACGCTCCCAGGATCGGCAGCCCGCGTCCTCCCGCCACCGGCCTTCACGACATCTTCGCGTCATCCCTCGGTCGTGAAGATCGTCCAAAGCACGGTCCGGAGCCACGGGGGGCGGGGTCATGCTGAGTCACCAAGAGCCGCCGAGATCCCGTCGCGTCCGTGCCGACGGGTCGTGTGCCAGAGCTGGAGGAGCCGGATGCTCACCATCGACCTGCCTGCGGAGGGCCGCGGATGGCGCCCCTCGACGATGATCGACGTCGGGCATCACGGCCTGGGGCTCGATCGGGGCCTCGACCTCGGAGAGATCGTCGTGGCCCGGTGCCTCGACGACGTCTGGTGGACGCTGCGTGTCGACGACATCGAGTTCGGTCTCAGCGACACCCGGTACCTGATGGGCGCGCTCCGGCACGTGGACCCGATCGCGCGACCTCCGGTGTCGGGTCGGATGCTGACCACCCGCCAGACCAGGGCTCTGCTGGTGGCACTGGGGCAGGACGTCAGGTCGGCTCGCTCCAGCGAGCAGCGGGTCGAGCCGGATCGCGCTCGCGTCCGCGCCACGGCCTCCGGTCGGTCGGCGGGGGGCGACTCGTGAGCCGGCTGCTGATCGTCGACGACGAGACCGATCTGCGCGAGCTGATGGCGATCGTCCTGGAGTCGGTGGGGCACGAGGTGGCCACCGCCCGCAACGGCGCCGATGCGCTTGCGTTCACCGAGCACGAGGCCTTCGACCTGCTCGTGCTCGACGTGATGATGCCCGGCATCACGGGATTGGAGGTCTTGTGCGAGATCCGTGCGAGGAGCGGCCCGCAGCCCGCGGTGCTGATGCTCTCGGCGCTCTGCTCGCGCGCCGACGTCCGAGCCGGATACGTCGCCGGGGCTGATGACTACCTGGCAAAGCCCTACGCGATGACCGAGCTCCTCGAGCGGGTCCAGATCCTGCTCGACGAGCGGGCGGTGCTGGCGTGAACGGCCACACCGCGCCCCGTCCCGCTCCAGCGTTGGTCGACTCGCCGCTCGTGCTCCGGGGACGCGCCGCCGGGGCGATCGTGCCCCTGCGCCGAGCGAAGGGGGCATCGTGGCTCGGCCTGGGCCAGCGCGTGGTCATTCGCGGCCTGGACGGTGTCTTCTGGCGTGGCGTCGTCCTGCAGGTCGATCGTGACGGCGAGCCGAGCGCCATGCTGGGGGCGGCCCTGAGCCGTGCCGACCTCGCGGCCCTCGGTCTCGTGTGGAGCGCTCACGCCGCCCGACTTCGGATCGACGGTCTGGTGGTCTGCCCATGAGCGACCTCGAGGTTCGGCCGGACCAGGAGCTGACGTCGGCGACGCGACACCCCTGGAGCACGCTGCTGAACGACAACCGGATCAGCGCGATGCCGGCGTTCGCCTGCGGACTCGGTGGCACGATCCACCGCGCCAATCGCGCCTTCGCCGACATGGTCGGCTCGACGCTGGAGGAGATCCACGGCCGCCGGCTCGACGAGCTGACCGAGCCGGCCGACTGCGGGGTCGTCGGGCTCCATGCGACGCGTGCGCTGCACGAGGGCCGGGTGGTCACCGTCGACCTGCGTCATCCCCTCCCCGCAGGGCGGCACGTCTGGGTGCAGCACTCCATCTCACCCCACCTCGACGTGACGAGCGGGACCGAGGCGAGCTTCGTGGTGCTGGCCGTCGCGCGTGCGCGGGCGCGCCACGAGGGTCACGCTGCAGGGATGTCGGCCTCGCTGCGCGATGCCGTCGATCTCCTGCCGGCTTCCGTGCTGGTGACGACCGTGGGCGGCGCCGAGTCGTCGTCCACGGAGCGGCTGGGGCGATGCTCCGCGCTCACGTCGGCGGAGAGGGCGGTGCTGGACGAGGCACACGGTCGAGCCGTCGTCGATCCGCGGGAGCGGGTCGACGAGACGATCACCATCCCGAGCGACGACGACGGCGTGCACCACCTCGAGCTCCGCTCCCGCTCGGGGCGCACGGACGACGGCCGGCGGACGACCGTGACCACGCTCGAGGACGCGACCTCGCGGATCGAGCGAGAGCGCAGGCTCGCCGATCGCGCCAGGATGGTGGAGCAGACCGCGGACGCCGTCATCCTCCTCGACGCGGCCGGCTCCATCCGGCACTGGAACGCGGGAGCGGAGGCCTTGCTGGGGCGGAGCCTGGCCGAGGCCGTCGGCCGCCGGCTGGATCAGCTCGTGGTGAGCGTCAGTCCCGACGTCGACCTCCTGAGCGCCGTTCGGACGCAGGACCGCTGGACGGGGGAGGTGGTCCTACGGGGCAGCGGTGACCGTGAGATCGACGTCCTGTGCCGCTCGTGCACGCTCGGTGAGGGTGACCCCGGGCCGGGCGGACTCCTGGTCGTCCTCACCGACGTCACCGAACTCCGGGCGACCGAGCTCGCCCTGCGACGGAGCGAGCGCCTCCTGCACTCGCAGTTCGCCTACACCGCCGTCGGCCAGGCCATCCGCAACAGGGAGGACGTCCTCGAGGCGGTGAATCCGGCTCTGCTCCGCATGCCGGGCTACGAGGAGGCCTCCGACCTGATCGGACGACCGGCGGAGGACCTCGCTCCGGTGGCCGCACGCGACGAGCGCCGTCGCCTCCTCGAGCCGGTCATGTCCGGAGAGCAGGACGTCGTCGAGTTCGACAGCTCGCTCCAGCGGCGCGACGGCTCCGTCCTCGAGGTACGGCTCACCTCGTCGGTCATCCGCGACGACGACGGACGGCCGTACCGCTTCGTCTCGGCCTTCCACGACATCAGCGACCAGCGACGCGCCGAGAGACGACGCGACGAGGCGCTGGCTCACCTGAGACGAAGCGACCAGATGAAGAGCGATCTGCTCGCGCTGATGGGGCACCAGCTCAAGAACCCGGTGGCGACGCTGCTCCTCGGCTCGGACGCGGCCGGCGTCACCTGGGCCGAGAGGCCCACCCCCGAGACCGCCGAGGCCTTCGTCTCCCTGGTGGCTCGGAACGCGGCCCGCATCGGCCAGACCGTCGACGAGGTCCTCGATCTCGTCGCGATCGAGAGCGACAGGCTCGTCGCGCGCGAGGAGCTCACCCGCGTGCACGACGTCCTCGTCTCGCTCGAGCTCGACGGCATGGACGTGGGCGACCTGCCTGCGGAGACGACCGTGCAGTGCGAGGCCGCTCATCTCGCCCACATCATCGACAACCTGTCGACCAACGCGGATCTCTACGCATCCGGTCTGCGCCGCATCCGGCTGGCGCCCGACGACGACGGCGATGACGGGGAGTCGGTCGTGCTTCTCATCAACGACGAAGGCCCCGGAATGACCCCGGACGTCGCGTCCGCTGCGTTCGAGCGCTTCAGTCGGGGAGACTCGGCGCTCCCCGGGTCGGGGCTCGGTCTGTTCATCGCACGTCAGCTGGCGCGTGCCAACGGCGGCGAGCTGGCTCTTGCCTCGACGGGGCCGCACGGGACGACCTTCGCCCTGACGCTGCCGAGAGCGTGAGCGCCGCGCGACGCCGGTGACGGCGACGGTGCTGACCCACAGTCGGTCAACAGGCGGGCAACAGTTGGGAACCCGGGCTCAAGGGGGTAGGCCGGCGGACGATGGTCTGTCTATGGTGATCTCTGAGGCGCTCGTCACGGCGGCGGAGCGCGGTGAACGGCGTCAGCCTCTCGTGCGCTCCGCGATCTGGGCTGTGATGTTCGTCCTCGCGGCGTTCGGCGGGCGCGCGACGATCATCGACGGCACGGCGATGAGCCTCGTCTGGCCGGCGGCCGGGATCGCGGCCGTCTGGCTCCTGGGCTCGACCCGATCGTGGTTCCTCGTCGACATGGCGTTGCTCATCGGCTGCACGGCCGTCGTCAACCGTGTGACAGGCGCCCCGTGGGAGCTGGTGATCGCGTTCATCCTCGCCAACACCTGTCAGGTGACGCTGTTCGTGGTGCTCTGTCGCGGTCCCCGTGCAAGGGACGATGCGGGAGTCGTGGGCTGCATCGGCGTGCCCATGCACGTGGCCGACCTCTGGCGGATGGCCCGGCACGCCTTCGTCGCGACCGCCGCGGGGGCCGGCCTCGGCTCTGTCGCGGCCCGATGGGTCATCGTCGACCTCGGCCCGGCCGACTTCGTGGTGTGGTGGGCGCGGAACCTCGCCGGCATGGTGGTCGTCGTCGCTGCCGTCGGCATCTTGGGCCGCGGAGCTGGTTCGCCCGGCTCCGTCGTGCGGGAGACGCTCGTCCAGGGCCTGGAGCTTCTCCGGCAGCGCGGCGTCGAGGTCATCGCCCTGATCTGCTTCACCGGGGCCGTGTACTGGGCGTCCTTCGTGAGGTACCCCGACCTGCCGGTCGTGTTCGTCATCATGCTCGCCACGCTCTGGGCCGGGACTCGCTTCGGGGTCACCTTCGCGCTGGTCCACGCGCTCTCAGTGTCCGCGATCGTGGTGACCTTGACTCTTCACGGCATCGGTCCGGTCGCAGGTCTTCCCAGCGTCCAGGCGATCGGGATCATCACCCAGCTCATCATCGTCACGTCCTGCATCCTCGGCCTGGCGTTCTCGCTCGGCCGTGAGGAGCGGGCGGCGACGTTGGTCGAGCTCTCCATCGCGAAGGCCCGGTCCGACGTGGAGGCCCATCGCTTCCACCTGCTCGCCGATGCCGTCGACGAGGGTGTCGCACTCGTCGATCCGATGGGCTGCGTCATCAGCTGCAACAAGGCGCTGGTCGCGATGAAGGGCCACGATGGACTTCCGCCGACGCGCCTTCCCTCGGGCGACTTCCGATTCACCACGCTGGCCGGCGAGGAGGTGCGGGAGGGCCGGCTGCCGATCGCCCTCGCAGCCGCAGAGGGACGGCCTGTCGAGATGGATCTCGTCGTGACGCCGCTGAAGGGGGGCGACCAGCGGGTGGTGCGCGTCAGCGCGACACCCCTCCACGGCGACGTGGGGCGCGTGGAGCGGGTGCTCGTGGTCTATCGCGATCGCACCGACGAGCATCGTCGTCTCCAGGAGCTGGAGTCCTTCGCGGGGTCGGTCGCACATGATCTGCGCTCTCCCCTGACCGCCTTGCGGGGATGGGTGGAGCTGAGCGCGATGATCTCCGAATCTCGACACGGACGTGATCCTGAGCTCGTCGAGACGCTGAGTCGTGCTGACAGGGCAGCCGAGCGGATGGGCTTCCTGATCACCGATCTCCTCGACTTCTCCCGCGAGGGGCGGGCCTCCCGCGATGAGCAGATCGACATGGAGGAGCTGGTCACCTCGGTCGTGGACATGCGGCTCGCCTCGGCTGATCCGAAGACTCGAGTCGTCCTGGGCCCGCTTCCGCCGGCGGTCGGCCAAGCCGGACTCATCCGACAGGTCGTCGACAACATCGTCGGCAACGCCATCTCTCACGCCGGCGACGGCCGGGCGGCTACGATCGTCATCAGCGGGATCGAGAACGACGGCTGGACGCGCTACAGCATCGCCGATGACGGCCCCGGGATCCCGCTTGAGGAGCGTGAGCACGTCTTCAGGCCCTTTCACCGGCTTCGTCAGGACGGAAGCGGCCAAGGGCTCGGCCTCTCGATCGCTCGCCGTATCGTGACCAGTCACGGCGGTCGCATCGAGATCACGGACAGCCAGCCGTCCGGCGCCTGCTTCAGCTTCACCCTGCCGTGTCCGCCAGCGCCGCTGCCCGAGGATCATGCATCGCTCGCCGATCGTGCAGAAGGTCTGGCTCAACCGCCGTCGCGCGGGATCTGAGGCCCCCGAACCAGCATCCATCGGTCCTCCCGTCGTTTGTGGTGCGGAGTGCACGGAGGCTGGCCATCGAGCAAGGACGCACCGCCCGCCGGACTGAAGATCGTCGATGGTGCAAGCTGTCGATGGCGCGCTGCGCCCGGCTGCGTGGGCAGCCAGGCGCCGTCCGGGGCAGCTCAGGTGAGCGTCGGGAACCTCACGCCGGTGTTGGCGTGGCAGCGGTACCCGTGGGGCACTTTTCGGAGGTACTGCTGGTGGTGGTCCTCGGCGAAGTAGTACGTCGGGGCCTGGCGGATCTCGGTGGTGATGTCGCCCAGACCGCGGCGGGCCAGCTCGGCGCCGTAGACGTCGGTGAGCTCGCGGGCGACCTTCTCCTGCTCGGGCGTCGTGTAGTAGATCGCCGAGCGGTACTGGGTGCCGATGTCGTTGCCCTGACGCATGCCCTGCGTGGGGTCGTGCACCTCGAAGAACAGCTTGACGAGGTCGGAGAAGGCCACCTTGGCGGGGTCGAAGACGATCCGGACGGCCTCGGTGTGGTTGGTCATGCCCGAGCAGACCTCCTCGTAGGAGGGGTTCGGGGTGGTGCCGCCCGCGTAGCCGACCGAGGTGGAGTAGACGCCGGGCAGCTGCCAGTAGATCTCCTCCGCGCCCCAGAAGCAGCCGAGGCCGAAGAGGGCGACCTCGTAGCCCTCGGGCGTCGTGCCGTCGCCGGGGGTCGCCTCGAGCGGCGTGCCGAGGACGGCGTGCGTCGGGGCGAGCGGGAAGGAGCGCTGGGTGCGGCCGGGGAGCGTCTGGGACTCCTCGACGAGCGACGTCTGCTTGCGGGTGAAGAACATGGAGACCTCCTGAAGGGTCGGTGGTGCCAGTGTGTCCAACACCGGCAAGGCCCTCGTCGTTCCCGCAGGGCTCAGGTGGCGACGTGGCGCGGGGCACAGCGCTCACAGGAGGTCCACAGCGCCGTGCGACGGCGGTGCCAGCGCGCGGCACGAGCGTTCTCGTCATGAGCCACGACCACGACGACCCCTTCGACCTCGGCCTCGCCCATGACCTCGCCCGCCTGGAGGAGCAGCAGCAGCGGATGCGACGCCGCAGCCTGCTGGGTCTTCTCGGCGCCGGCGGCGTCGGTGCCGCCGGCCTGCTGACGCTCGGCCAGGGCGGCGTCAGCGCCGCGTCCGCGGCCACCTGCGTCGGCACCGAGATCCCGAACGAGACCGCGGGCCCGTACCCGGGCGACGGCTCCAACGGCCCCGACGTGCTGCTCGAGGACGGCGTCGTCCGGCGCGACATCCGTCGCAGCATCGGCGACGCGGACGGCGTCGCGAAGGGCGTCACGCTCGACGTCACCCTGACCCTGCAGGACACCTCCACGTGCGAGGTCGTCAGCGGCCTGGCGATCTACGCCTGGCACGCCACCCGCGACGGCAGGTACTCGATGTACTCCTGGGGGCTGGAGGACGAGAACTACCTGCGCGGCGTCCAGGTGACCAACCACCTCGGCAAGGTGCGCTTCCGCACGATCTACCCCGGCTGCTACTCCGGGCGCTGGCCGCACATCCACTTCGAGGTCTACCGGTCGCGCAAGGAGGCCACCAGCGGTGGGACGCCCCTGGCCACCTCCCAGATCGCGATGCCCCGCAAGCAGTCGGCCCACGTCTACGGGCACGCGTCGGGCTACAGCAGCTCGGCCACCAACCTGAACCGGATCTCGCTGTCGACCGACAACGTCTTCCGCGACGACAAGGGCGTGCGTCAGCTGGCCACCGTCACCGGCAGCATCACCGACGGCTACCAGGCCACGCTGCTGGTGCCGATCGACGCCTGAGGTCGTCGTCCGGGGTCGGACTTGGCATGCGAACCGTGCGCTTGGCACGGGAT
>NZ_JBUZJI010000005.1:193409-200736 GCF_055282735.1 Nocardioides sp. B129/18
TATGTCCCGTGCCAAGCGCACGGTTACCCGGTCAGCCGGGTAATTGGGGCCCGAGCCGCCCCACCGACCCCCGTGAGTACGCTCGGCGGGTGACCCACGAGCAGCACGGCTTCGAGACCCGCGCCATCCACGCCGGCTACGAGCCCGACCCCAGCACCGGTGCGGTGATCCCGCCCATCTACGCGACCTCCACCTACAAGCAGGACGGTGTCGGCGGCCTGCGTGGCGGCTATGAGTACTCCCGCTCGGCCAACCCCACGCGCACCGCGCTGGAGGGCAACCTGGCGGCGCTGGAGGAGGGGACGCGCGGGTTCGCGTTCGCCTCGGGCCTGGCCGCGGAGGACACCCTGGTGCGGGCGCTGTGCCGCCCGGGCGACCACGTGGTCATCCCCGACGACGCCTACGGCGGCACCTTCCGCCTCTTCGACAAGGTCGAGCGCATGTGGGGCCTGGAGCACAGTCCGGCGCCGGTCAGCGACGTCGACGCCGTGCGCGCCGCGATCCGCCCGGGCCTCACCCGCCTGGTGTGGGTGGAGACCCCCACCAATCCGATGCTCACCATCGGCGACATCGAGGCCCTCGCGGGCGTCGCCCACGAGGCCGGCGCGCTGCTCGTCGTCGACAACACCTTCGCCTCGCCCTACCTGCAGCAGCCGCTGACGCTGGGCGCCGACGTCGTCGTGCACTCCACCACCAAGTACTGCGGCGGCCACTCCGACGTCGTCGGCGGCGCGCTCGTCGTCCGCGACGAGGAGGTGGGGGAGAAGGTCGCCTTCCACCAGAACGCCATGGGCGCGGTGGCCGGCCCCTTCGACGCCTGGCTGACCCTGCGCGGCCTGAAGACCCTCGCCCTGCGCATGGAGCGCCACAGCGACAACGCCGAGCGGATCGTCGAGTTCCTGGGCTCGCGCTCGGACGTCACCGAGGTCATCTACCCCGGCCTCGCCGGCCACCCCGGCCACGAGATCGCGGCCAAGCAGATGCGGCGCTTCGGCGGCATGGTCTCCTTCCGCGTCAAGGGCGGCGTCGAGCAGGCGCTCGGCGTGTGCGAGCGCACCGAGGTCTTCACCCTCGGCGAGTCCCTCGGCGGCGTCGAGAGCCTCATCGAGCACCCCGGTCGGATGACCCACGCCAGCGTGGCTGGCACCGACCTCGAGGTGCCCGACGACCTCGTGCGCCTCAGCGTCGGCATCGAGACCGCCGACGACCTCGTCGCCGACCTCGCGCACGCCCTCGGGTGAGGTCGTGACCCCCGTGACGACGTCGCCGTGCCCTACCGTGACGGCGTGAGCGAGGCATCGGACGACCCCACCCCCCTGAGTCCCGGACCGGCTCGGGGTGGGGTCTCCGGCGCGCCTGCGGACGGCGGCGGGCTCACCCACCGCCTGGCCCACCAGTGGGCGGCGCTGCGCGACGAGCGGGAGCGTCGGCTCTCCCCGCAGCTGACGCCCGTGCCGCCGCACGCCCGGGCGCAGAGCGCGGCCGAGACCGTGCCGCGCGGCGTCGAGATCGCGGCCGCCTGGTCGTGGCGGCTGCTGCTCATCGCGGGCGCGGGCGCGGTGCTCCTATGGCTGATCGCCTACCTCTCGCTCGTGGTGCTGCCGGTGGCCATCGCGCTGCTGGTCTCCGCGCTGCTGGTGCCGGTCGTCGACGCCATGCGACGCGTCGGCATCCCCCGCGGCCTGTCCTCCCTCGTCGTGGTCGCCGGCACGCTGGCGGCCATCGGCGCGCTGCTCGCGCTGGCCGGGCAGCAGATCGCCACCGGCGCCGGCGACGTCGCCGCGCAGGTCGCCAACGGCATCGGCGAGATCCGCGACTGGCTGCGCGAGGGCCCCCTCCACGCCAGCGACTCCCAGATCAACGGCTACCTCCAGCAGGCCCAGGACAGCCTCCAGCGCAACTCCGACGGCGCCGAGATCCTGCGCCGCACCAGCGAGGTCACGACGGTCTTCAGCCACGTGCTCGCCGGCTTCTTCATCGTGCTGTTCTCCACCTACTTCTTCCTCGCCCAGGGCGAGCGGATCTGGTCCTGGGCGGTGCGCCTGGCCCCCCGCGCGGCCCGCGCGCAGGTCGACTCCTCGGGGCGCGTCGCCTGGATCTCGCTGGTGCAGTTCGTGCGCGCCACCGTCATCGTCGCCGCGGTCGACGCCGTCGGCATCGCGGTGGGCGCGGCGGTGCTGCAGGTGCCGTTCGTGCTGGCCATCGGCGTCATCGTGTTCCTCGGCGCGTTCGTGCCGCTCATCGGCGCCACCATCGCCGGGGCCATCGCGGTGCTCGTCGCGCTGGTCGACCAGGGCCCAGTGACGGCCGTGATCATGCTGATCGTCGTCGTCGCGGTGCAGCAGCTCGAGGCGCACGTGCTGCAGCCGTTCCTGATGGGCCGCTGGGTGTCGGTGCACCCCCTCGGCGTCATCATCGCGATCGCCACCGGCGTGCTGGTCGCGGGCGTGGCCGGCGCGCTCGTCGCCGTGCCGCTGGCCGCGGCCGTCAACGCCGTCGTCATGCACCTGGCCTCCTACTCCGACCAGGCCGACGGGCACGACTCCGCCGAGCGGCTGGCCGAGGACTACGCCGAGCGCGGCGACTCCGTCGCCCTCGCCGGACGCCAGCACCCCACCGAGGACGACCCCGACGTCCCCACCGACGACCAGCCCGACCAGCCCGACGACCAGCCCCGGAGCGACCAGCCGTGACCCTCCCGCCCGCCGACCTGCACCCCGAGACGCTCGGCCCGCAGGACTTCCGCGCCGCCCGCGAGGCGCTGCGCGAGGTCGCGCTGCTCACGCCGGTCACCGAGTCGCGGCTGCTCTCGGAGGCCGCGGGCGTGCCGGCCTGGCTGAAGGCCGAGAACCTCCAGCGCACCGGCTCGTTCAAGATCCGCGGGGCCTACCTGCGCATCAGTCGCCTCAGCGCCGAGGAGCGCGCCCGCGGCGTCGTCGCCGCCTCGGCCGGCAACCACGCGCAGGGCGTGGCGCTCGCGGCCCAGCTGCTCGGCATCCGGGCCACCGTCTTCATGCCCGAGGGCGCGCCGCTGCCCAAGGAGCGCGCCACCCGCGGCTACGGCGCGGAGGTGGTCTTCGCCGGCACCTACCTCGAGCACGCCCTGGCCGCGGCCCGCGAGCACGCCGAGCGCACCGGCGCCGTGCTCATCCACCCCTTCGACCACCTCGACGTCATCGCCGGGCAGGGCACGGTGGGCCTGGAGATCCTCGAGCAGGTGCCCGACGCAGCCACCGTCGTCGTCCCCACCGGCGGGGGAGGGCTGCTGGCCGGCATCGCGCTGTCGATCAAGCAGGAGCGGCCCGACGTCACGGTGCTCGGCGTGCAGGCCAAGGACGCCGCCGCCTACCCCGGCTCGCTCGAGCAGGGCCGGCCGACGCCGCTGCAGCAGATGAAGACGATGGCCGACGGCATCGCGGTCGGGCTGCCGGGCGACCTCACCTTCCCGGCCGTGCGCGACCACGTCGACGACGTCCTCACCGTCACCGAGGACTCCCTGGCCCGCGCGGTGCTGGCGCTCGCCGAGCGCGAGAAGCTCGTCGCCGAGCCCGCCGGCGCCGCGGCCGTCGCGGCCGTGCTCGACCGTCCGGGCGCCTTCCGCGGCCCGGTGGTCGCCGTCGTGTCCGGCGGCAACATCGACCCCCTGCTGCTGGGCAAGGTCATCCGTCACGGCATGGCGGCCGCCGGTCGCTACCTGCACCTCGGCGTCACCGTGCCCGACGTGCCCGGCGGCCTCGTGGGGCTGCTCTCCGAGGTCAGCGCGTCCGGCGCCAACGTCATGGAGGTCGTGCACGAGCGGGTCTCGCCGCGCCTGGGCGTCGACGAGGTCGAGGTGGCGCTGCAGCTGGAGACCCGCGGGGCCGAGCACTCCGAGCAGGTGCTGGCGCGGCTGCGCGGCGCCGGCTACGTCGTCGAGCTCTGAGCGGTCGGAGCCGAGCCGTCAGAACCGCGTCAGAACCGCGTCAGAACCGCGTCAGAAGCGGGTGTCCACGTAGACCGGACGCCCCCGCCCGGAGACGCTGGTGCGGCCGACGGCCTCCACCAGCGCCTGCTGGCGCAGCGTCGTGCCGAGGGTCGTGGCGATCTGCTCGAGCACGGCGCGCTGACGCTCCAGCAGCGCCTCGGCGCGCGGACGCAGCTCCTCGGGCATGGGGCCGTGGTCGTCGGGGACGTCCCAGACGTCGCTGGCCAGCAGCGCCCCGGTCGCGAGGCTGCGCTCGGCGCGGATCACGTCGAGCTCGATCCGGTCCAGGCTCACCTGCCACGCGGTGAAGTCGGCGTCGGGGTCCTCGAGGCCGAGGGCGCTGCGGTCGACGTACACGGTCGGGTCCTCGGTCAGGCCACGTGGTTGACCGACGCGAGCGCGGCCTCGCGCCAGGTGGTGCACAGGTCGGTGACCAGGCCGAGGCAGGCCTCGGTGAGGTCGGCGTCCTTGCCGATGTTCGCGCGGACCAGCTGCAGGTGCAGGTAGTCGTAGATGGAGGCCAGCTGCGGCGCGCCGTCCCACTCCTCGACACGCAGGCTGGAGCGCAGCTCCAGCACGATGTCCTGGGCGTGCACCAGCTGCCGGTGGGCCTCCTCGACCTGGCCCGAGCGCTGCGCCTCGAGGGCGCGCGTGACGTCGAGGACCAGACGCTCGTAGAGCATGACGAGGAGCCGGGCGGGGCTCGCGGTCGCGACCGATGCATCCATGTATGCGGCGCGGGGGTTGTGGTTCATCTGGTGCCCTCCTTGGCGTGCGATGAGCGATGGACGGTGTGCGGGTGCTGCGGGTGCTGCGGGTCCTGCGGGGTGCCGGATCAGCCGCTCTTCAGCGAGCTGAGCTGGCCGCTGAGCCAGTTGGACTGGCTCTGCATCTGGTTGAGCGCGGTCTCCAGCGCGGTGAACTGCCGCTGGAGGTTGGCCTGTCGCAGTGTCAATCGGTCGTCCCAGGCCGCAATCGAGTCGTTCAGGCGCTTGATCTCGGTGTTCTGGCCCGAGATCGCCTGGGTGAGCGTGCCGTCGACCCCGTTCGAGGTCTGGTCGGCCACCTTCCGGATCCGCTCGGCGAAGCCGGTGCTGGCCTTGTCGAACTGCGCGGTGACGGCGTTCGGGTCGGCGGCGTAGGCCTGGGTGAAGGTCGTGGAGTCGAAGGTGAGCAGGCCGTCGCGGCTGACCTGGATGCCCACCGAGGCCAGGGACGCCGCCCCCGACGCCGGGTAGACCGCGTTGAGCAGCCGGTCGCGCAGGTCGCGGACGGTCGACTCGCCCATGAGGACGCCGGCGGTCTTCGTCGAGGCGTTGTACGCCGAGCCGGAGTCGATGGTCTTGAGGATGTCGTTGATCGAGTCGACCAGCGAGGAGACGGACTTCGCGACGGTCGCGCCGTCGCGGGCCACCTGGACGGTGGCGGTGGTGCCGACGGCGGCGTCCGCGCCCAGCGTCACGCTGATGCCGGGCAGCAGGTCGGAGAAGGTGTTCGACGCCGAGGTCGCCACGATCCCCGAGCCGAGGTCGATCGCGGCGTCGCGACCGGCGACGACGGTGGCGCCGCCCAGCAGTGGCGAGCCGTCGGTCTGGGTCAGCTCGAAGTCGGACGCGGCGCCAGTGGCGACCGAGGAGACCATGAGCCGGTAGGAGCCGTCGGCGACCTTGACGGTCGTGGCGCGCAGGCCGGTGTCGTTCGCGCTGGAGTTGATCGCGTTGACCAGGCCCTGCAGCGTGCCGTCGCCGGTCTCGAGGGTGACGGGCGCGCCGTCGAAGCGGTTGAGGGTCACCTGGGTGGCCGGCACGGTCACCCTGTCGGTGAGCGCGTGGGCCTCGGAGAAGCCGAGCTGGTGGCTGCGGGCGACGCTGGTGACGGTGACCGAGAGCGTCGTCGCGGCGGCCGACGTCGAGGCCGACGCGGTGACCGCGGTGCTCGACGACGTCGTCGTGAGGGGGGCCAGGCCCGCCGGCTTCGAGAGGTTCTCGGCGGCGGTCGTCAGGCTGGCGAACTTGGCGTTCAGGCTCTGGAGCGCGGTGAGGAGCTTCTGCTCGCCGCTGACCTTCGTCTTGAGCTGGGTCTGGGGCTGGGCCTCGATCTGCATCAGCTGGCTGATGATCGTGGCGGTGTCCAGGCCGCTGGAGAGCCCGCTGATGCTGGCGCCCATCGCTCCTCCTGTGTGCCTCGGTGCTGCGTGCGCGGGATCGCCGCGCTGGATGTGAAGACCCCCGGGGGCGGGACGTGGTCCCGCCCCCGGGGGCGTCGGCTCGGATCGGGAGCACTCGGTCGAGCAGAGCCGTGACCGGCCGGGGCCGGCCGTGGATCAGCCGTGCTGCGAGGGATCAGCCACGCAGCAGCTGGAGCACGCTCTGCGGGGCCGAGTTGGCCTGCGCGAGCATCGCGGTGCCGGCCTGCGAGAGGATGTTGGAGCGGGTGAAGCTCATCATCTCCTGCGCCATGTCGGTGTCGCGGATCCGGCTCTCGGAGGCCGACAGGTTCTCGACGGCCACGTTGAGGCTGTTGATGGTGTGCTCGAAGCGGTTCTGCACGGCACCGAGCTTCGCGCGCTCCGTCGAGACCGTGTTGATCTGGGTGTCGACCGCCTTGATCGCACCGGTCGCGCCGGCGACGTTCGCCGCGCTCGAGACGTCGAGCGCCTTGACCGCGGTGCCGATGGCGGTGACGTCGGCGCTCGAGAGGTCGACGACGACCTGCGACTCGGTAGCGCTGTCGCTGGCGCCCACCTGGAAGGTGAGGGCCGAGGCGGAGCCGTCGAGCAGCTTGGTGCCGTTGAAGTTCGTCGATGCGCCGATGCGGGTCAGCTCGTCGCCGAGGGAGTCGATCTCGGTCTTGATGTTGGCGCGGGCGTCGGCGCTGTTGGAGTCGTTGCCGGCCTGGACGGCCAGGTCACGCACACGCTGGAGGATCGAGTGGACCTCGGTGAGCGCGCCTTCAGCGGTCTGCACGACCGAGATGCCGTCCTGGGCGTTGCGCACGGCCTGCTTGAGACCGCCGACCTGCGAGCGCAGGCCCTCGGAGATGGCCAGACCGGCCGCGTCGTCGGCGGCGCGGTTGATCCGGAAGCCGCTGGACAGCTTCTCCAGCGACTTGCTCATCTGACCCTGCGTGACCGACAGGTTGCGGTAGCTGTTGAACGCGTCGGTGTTGGTGTTGATGCGAAGACCCATGATGGTTCCCTCCTGGTGATCTGGATCCGACTACGAGCCCGTCCGTGGGCTCACGCCATGGTGTTCGGCTCCGGCCGGGGCGGCCTGAGGAGTCCGGGAGATCTTTTTTCCGCGTCGCTGGTCGTGACGCGGGCGCCCGGACGTGCCGAGGGCCCGGAACCGCGCCCCCGAGGCG
>NZ_JBUZJI010000060.1:0-1306 GCF_055282735.1 Nocardioides sp. B129/18
GGGTCTGCTGCACGGATAGGTGACATCTGATCTGCGTCGATGTGTGTCGGCGCTGGAAGGATGTGCACCATGCCGAAGGCGTTTCCCCAGGAGTTCCGCGACGACGTGATCCGGGTCTACCGCGACTCTGATTCCTCCATCGCTCAGGTTGCGAAGGACTTCGGTATCTCGCCGTCGTGCCTGAAGCGGTGGCTCACGATCGATGACCGCAAGTCCGCCAACCCGTCACCGGCCGGCCGGGCCGCGAACGAGTCCGACGCGCTGCGTGAGGCGACCAGGCGGATCAAGCTTCTCGAGCAGGAGAACGAGGTCCTCCGCCGTGCCGCGGCCTACCTGTCGCAGGCGAATCTGCCGGGAAAATGATGTACCCGCTCGTCCGCGAGTTGGCCGCTGACGGGATTCCTGTCGCGGTGACGTGCCGGGTGCTGAAGATCGCCCGCCAGCCGTACTACCGCTGGCTCAGATGCCCGGTCACCGACGCTGAGGTCGCGGCTGCCTACCGTGCGAACGCGTTGTTCGATGCCCACCGCGATGACCCTGAGTTCGGGTACCGCTTCCTGGTCGATGAGGCCAAGGACGCGGGCGAGGCGATGGCTGAGCGGACCGCGTGGCGGATCTGCTCGGAGTTGGGCTGGTGGTCGGCGTTCGGGAAGAAGCGCGGGCGCCACGGCAAGAAGCCCGGACCGCCGGTCCATGAGGACCGCTGCGCTGTGGTCGACGAGCACGGCGTCACCCGGCATGAGTTCACTGCCAAGGCGCCCAACCAGCTGTGGCTCTCCGACATCACCGAGCACTGGACCGGTGAGGGCAAGCTGTACCTCTGTGCCGTCAAGGACGTCTACTCCAACCGCATCGTGGGTTACTCGATCGACTCACGGATGAAGTCACGGCTCGCGGTCGCGGCCCTGGACAACGCCGTGGCGCATCGTCAGCGAGCAGGCGGCGATGTGGCTGGCTGTGTGCTGCACACCGACCGCGGGTCGCAGTTCCGGAGCCGGAAACTGGTCCACGGGCTCAACCGTCACCACATGGTCGGGTCCATGGGCCGCGTCGGCGCGGCCGGCGACAACGCCGCCATGGAGAGCTTCTTCGCACTCCTGCAGAAGAACGTCCTCGACCGACGCACCTGGGCCACCCGCGAGGAGTTACGGATCGCAATCGTGACCTGGATCGAGAAGACCTACCACCGCCGCCGAAGGCAAACTGCTCTCGGGCGCTTGACCCCGGTCGAATACGAACTGATCATGATCCCAACCGCCACCCAGGCGGCCTAACCCAACCTGTCACCTGATCGTGCAGCAGTCCC
>NZ_JBUZJI010000061.1:0-1251 GCF_055282735.1 Nocardioides sp. B129/18
CAGTTTCCCCGGATATCCGGGGCGGATTCGTGGGGTCATCGCAACACCTGGTGTGAGGGGTGGAGCTGGTGGCGCGTGGTGTGCGGGTCTCGCGGGAGGTCAGGCGGGGGTTCTGGGAGGGGTTGCGTGCGGGGGCGGGGCCTTCGGATGCGGCCGTGGCGGTGGGGGCCTCGGACTCTGCGGGGCGGCGCTGGATCGTGAAGGCTGGCGGGGTGATGGAACGTGCCTCGTGCCCGACAGGTTTCCGGTTGAGTCTGGGTGAGCGTCGTGTGATCGAGAACGGTTGCCGGGCGGGGTGGAGCTTCGCGGTGATCGCTGTCGCGGTGGGCCGCTCACCCTCGACGATCAGTCGTGAGGTCGGTGGACGCGCGGGGCGTGCGGGTTACCGCGCTGATCTGGCTCAGGTGCGTGCTGAGGACCGTGCGCGACGTCCCAAGGCCACCAAGCTCGAGGGCAACGCAGTGCTGCGGGCGCGGGTCGCAGCCGATCTGGTGGCGTTGTTGTCTCCAGAGCAGATCGCGGGAGGGTTACGTCGAGAGTTCCCTCACGACCCGGAGATGCAGGTGCACCACGAGACGATCTACCGCGAGCTGTTCGTGCAGGGCCGTGGCGCGCTGCGCGCTGAGCTCACCTCGTGTCTGCGCAGCGGCCGTGCCCGGCGCATCACCCGTGTCGAGACCCGTCAGCGTCGCGAGGACGGGCGGGGACGGATCCCGGACATGGTCAACATCGTGGAACGTGAGGAAGAGGTCGCTGAGCGGCGGGTTCCTGGTCACTGGGAGGGCGATCTGATCACGGGGAAGAACAACGCCTCCGCGATCGGGACCCTGGTCGAACGCGTCACCGGCTACACGATGCTGCTGCACCTACCCGATGGTCATGGCGCCGAGCAGGTCACCGCAGCGATCACCGAGGCCATGACCGCGTTGCCGGCTCGACTGCGCAAGACCCTGACCTGGGACCAGGGCAAGGAGCTCTCCCGGCACCAGCAGATCGCCCAGATCACCGGACTACGGGTCTACTTCTGCGACCCCCACTCCCCGTGGCAGCGCGCGACCAACGAGAACACCAACGGCCTGCTGCGCCAGTACTTCCCCAAAGGCACCGACCTCTCGGTTCACTCCAAAGAAGACCTCGCCTGGGTCCAAGACCAGTTCAACGACCGCCCCCGCAAGCGCCTTGACTACGCTCGCCCCTCAGAGCTGATCAACGGACTGTTGTTGCAATGACCCTGTGAGCCCGCACGGGGAA
>NZ_JBUZJI010000062.1:0-1122 GCF_055282735.1 Nocardioides sp. B129/18
CGCCCTCGACGGCGAGGATTTGGCGGCGGGCGGAACTCCGTAGCTCGGCCAGGGACCTGACGACGCCGGAATCCGACCGCGGGACACAACTAACTGGCGTTTGTCAACGTGAGCGACGTGCTCGGCGAATGAACGACGATGTCGGCTTGACTCGAGCTCAGGTTCGTGACCTCGGCCCAAATCCGCACAGTCGTCCCACAAGTGGAAGCCCCACTGAGTCCTTCTTGGCCGATATCTTCAAAAGCTTTGTGATGAGTCAGAGCGGAGACAGTGAACTGCGGTGCAGTCGGAAAGGCCTCCTGCGGAGCGTTGTCGCAGAAATCCGTCCCAGCCGGATTGAGTTGCCGGAAGTAGACCTGCACTCTCACGTACGCAGGCTTTCCCGGGTCTAGGCTGTTTCCACAGAGATCCGTGGAGCCCCCGCTCTCGTCAATAACACCGCTAGAGCCAATGCATGAACTGACTTTCACATTCACCGGAAGGTCGACGACGGTGGACTTCGGCGTTCCGTAGACCGTTGCACGGAAAGGCACCACCGACTGACCTGGAGCCAATTTTGACGACTGCCCGTCAGCAGAGGACCAGAAGCGAGTCTTCGAAAAAGAATCTGCCGCATAGGACCAAGTCATAAAACTTCCGGATTCAACCGACCACGAGGAGGAGTTTTCGACTCCGATCTTACCCGCACTGGCCTTAAGAGCGCACACACGTTGCGACGTTGAAGAGGTCTCGCTAATGAACGACATATCGACCTGGCCGGTCGAGGAGCTCAGAGCGTTCTGAGAGGTTCCGTAGGACTCCTGATCGTCATTCGAGCAGTTCAGGTTGAATCCTGCCAATACACGACCGCTACCGTTCGAATGAAAGCGAACCGTTGCTCGGATCAACCTGTCCTGCGTGTCGGCCGGGAGCGTGAATGAAAAAATGGTCTGCAAGGGGTCGCCGACTGTGATGGTCGGATTCTGAACATAGGTCGCCTTCGTGGACACACCAGGAAGAGCTTCGGTTCGGGTAATCGACGTGGATGCCAGTAGAGCCGGGGCCACGAGGACTGAACCGCCCCGGAGTTCCGGAGACTGTTTTTCTTGGCTCAGCCGGTTGGCATGAGCTCGTTCTTGGCAG
>NZ_JBUZJI010000063.1:0-833 GCF_055282735.1 Nocardioides sp. B129/18
CGCCGCGGAGCAGGCCGAGGCCCGCGCCGCCGCCGACCGCGCGGCCGCCGAGCACGCCGCCGCCCGGGCCAGCGCCGACGAGGCCGCCGCCGCCCAGACCCGCGTCGTGGCCGAGACCCTCGAGGCCCGCCGGCTCGCCGAGGAGTCCGCCCGCGCCGCCCAGGCCCGCGTCGCCGAGGTCCTCGCCCAGCTGGAGGAGGCCGGCCAGGCCTCCCAGCAGGCCCAGGAGGCCGCCACCGCCGCCGCCGAGGCGCGCCGCGAGGCCGAGGAGTCCGCCCGCGCCGCCCAGCAGCAGGCCGAGGAGGCCTTCCGGGCCCGGGTCGTCGCCGACGACGCCGCCACCGCCCACGCCTCGGCCCGCGCCGTCGCCGAGCAGCAGGTCTCCGAGGAGGCCGAGCGCCGCCTGGGCGTCGAGCGCCAGGCCGCCGAGCAGGCCCGTCTCGCCGAGGCCGCCCACGAGGCGCGCCGCGCCGCCGAGGAGGCCGCCCGCACGGCCGCGGCCGAGGCCACCAGCGCCGCCCTCGGACGCGAGGACGCCGAGCGCGCCGCCCTGGCCCGACTCGCCGAGCTCGAGGCCGCCGCCGTCGCCCGCGTCACGGCCGCCGACGCCGACGCCGAGCAGCGGGTCGGCGCCGCCCAGCAGGCCCTCGCCGAGGCGCAGGCCGAGGCCGCCGCCCGGCTCGCCCAGATCCAGACCGAGGCCGAGGAGCGGGTCGCCAGCACCCAGGCCGCGCTCGCCGACGTCCAGGCCCAGGCCGCCAGCCGTCTCGCCGAGGCCGACGCCGCCGCCGAGCAGCGCATGAGCGCCGCCCGCGCCGCCCAGGCCCAGGCCG
>NZ_JBUZJI010000064.1:0-610 GCF_055282735.1 Nocardioides sp. B129/18
TCGCAGCCGCCCTCCTCGTCTCCCTCGTCCCGGCCGCGCAGGCCGCGACCTACCGCCACACCGACGCCACCGGCGACGTCCGCGTCTCCGACGAGAACGTCGGCGCCGGCACCGTGTCGGACGGGGGCGCCCAGCCCGGCGTCCTCGAGGGCGACATCACCTCGCTCACCGTGCAGCACACCAGCACCGCCGTGAAGGTGGCGACCGCGCTGCGCGGCAACCCGCCGCTGTCGTCGAGCTGGCAGGCCCGCATCGTGACCTCCCGCGGCACCAACATCTACGACCTGCGCCGCGTCGCGCGCGACACCGGCACCACCGTCGAGCTGCGCCGCAACGGCCGCGTCGTCTCCTGCGAGGGCATCCGCGTCGTCGAGACTCGCAGCGGGATCGTCGGCTCCGTGCCGCGCGCCTGCCTGGGCACGCCCTACAAGGTGCGGGCCGGCGTCGTCGTCAACGCGCTGCTCGCCGCCGACAAGCAGGGCGCCAACCGCGTGTATACCCGGGGCCGCGACGACGCGCTGCGCGTCGGCAACGCCACGATCGGCAGCCCGACCCTCGGCAGCTGGGTCACCGCCCTCTGACCCCGACCCTCGTCCGCGCGGCGCATCCC
>NZ_JBUZJI010000065.1:0-468 GCF_055282735.1 Nocardioides sp. B129/18
CCAGGTCCGCACGCCTCGCGGGGCGGCGGCAGTGGGGGAAGACGCAGGTGCGGTCGCGGACGATGACCTGTTCGCGGAGCAGGGGTGCGGCCTCGTAGGACTCGCAGTGGCGTTCCGCGGCGAGATCCAGCACCGGGCGGATCGTCACCTTCGAGGCGTCCGCGCACCAGCCCTTGACCGCGTCCAGCAGCAGCGGGGAGCGGGTGGCCTCGAGCGTGGCGATGGGGCCGATCTCCCCGAGAGCGTCGGTGGATAGGTGGACGTAGAGGACGACGTCCCGCCTGCGTCCGGGTGCGGGGGTCTCGACAGGCTCGACCACCGAAGCGGCTCCCTGGTGATCGAGCTTGTCGAGATCCCCGCACAGACCCAGGTGCTCACGCCCCAGCTGCCCAGCGGCCCACGCACGCCGCGCATCGAGGGAGTCGCTGGAGCCCAGCGCGAGGGCCTGGTGGGCCAGCTCGGCGAGGG
>NZ_JBUZJI010000006.1:0-8866 GCF_055282735.1 Nocardioides sp. B129/18
GGCGGTGCCGGCGGCGGCGACCAGCAGCGTCCGCCGCGCCCGCCGGCCGGTCGCGACGGCTCGGGCCCGCGCCCGGGCATGCCGCGCCCCAACCCGGCGATGATGCCGAAGTCGCCCGCCGCGTTCGGCGCGCGTCCCGGCGGTGCGCGTCCCGGCGGTGGCCCCGGTGGCCGCGGTGGCGCCCCCGGTCGTCCCGGTGCCCCGGGCCGTCCCGGTGGTGCCGGTGGCGGTGCCGGACGTCCCGGCTTCGGCGGCGGTCCGGCCGGTGCCGGTCGCCCCGGTGGCGGCGGTCGTCCCGGCCAGCGCGGCCAGACCCAGGGCGCCTTCGGTCGCCCCGGCGGCCCCTCGCGTCGTGGACGCAAGTCCAAGCGGGCCCGTCGCCAGGAGTTCGAGGCCATGGAGGCCCCGACGATCGGCGGCGTGCGCGTCCGCAAGGGCAACGGCGAGACCGTCCGGCTGGCCCGTGGCTCCTCGCTCACCGACTTCGCCGAGAAGATCGGCGTCGACGCCGCCTCGCTGGTGCAGATGCTCTTCAGCCTCGGCGAGATGGTCACCGCCACCCAGTCCGTGGGCGATGAGACCCTCGAGCTGATCGGCGAGGAGCTGAACTACGTCGTCCAGGTCGTCTCCCCGGAGGACGAGGACCGCGAGCTGCTCGAGTCCTTCGACATCGAGTTCGGCGAGGACGAGGGCGACGAGGACGACCTCGTGGTCCGTCCGCCGGTCGTCACCGTCATGGGTCACGTCGACCACGGAAAGACCAAGCTCCTCGACGCGCTGCGCAACGCCAACGTCGTCGACAAGGAGGCCGGTGGCATCACCCAGCACATCGGCGCCTACCAGGTCGCGGCCGACGTCGACGGCAACGAGCGTCGCATCACCTTCATCGACACCCCCGGTCACGAGGCGTTCACCGCCATGCGTGCCCGTGGTGCCCAGGCCACCGACATCGCGATCCTCGTGGTCGCGGCCGACGACGGCGTCATGCCGCAGACGGTGGAGGCGCTCAACCACGCCAAGGCGGCCAACGTGCCGATCGTCGTGGCGGTCAACAAGATCGACAAGCCGGAGGCCGACCCGACCAAGGTCCGCGGCCAGCTGACCGAGTACGGCCTGGTGCCCGAGGAGTACGGCGGCGACGTCATGTTCGTCGACGTCTCGGCCAAGTCCGCGCTCAACCTCGACGGGCTGCTCGAGGCCGTCGTCCTCACCGCGGACGCCTCCCTCGACCTGCGCGCCAACCCGACCCAGGACGCCCAGGGCCTGGTTGTCGAGGCCCACCTCGACCGCGGCCGCGGCCCTGTGGCCACCGTCCTGGTCCAGCGCGGCACCCTGCGGGTCGGCGACTCCATCGTCGCCGGTCCGGCCTTCGGTCGCGTCCGCGCCATGCTCGACGAGCACGGCCAGGAGCTCGAGGTCGCCACCCCGTCGCGTCCGGCCATGGTGCTGGGCCTCTCCGCCGTCCCCGGCGCCGGCCAGAACTTCCTGGTCGTCGAGGACGACCGGATGGCTCGCCAGATCGCCGAGAAGCGCGAGGCGCGCGAGCGTGCGGCCCAGCAGGCCAAGCGTCGCGTGCGTCGCACCCTCGAGGACTTCATGGCCTCCATGGAGAAGGGCGAGAGCCAGGAGCTCAACCTCATCCTCAAGGGCGACGTGTCCGGCTCGGTCGAGGCCCTCGAGGACGCCCTCGCACAGATCGACGTCGGCGACGAGGTCAGCCTGCGGGTCATCGACCGCGGTGTCGGTGCGATCACCGAGACCAACGTCGACCTCGCTGCCGCCTCCGACGCCATCATCATCGGCTTCAACGTCCGGCCCCAGGGCAAGGCGGGCCAGATGGCGGAGAAGGAGGGCGTGGAGATCCGCTACTACTCGGTGATCTACCAGGCCATCGAGGAGATCGAGGCGGCCCTCAAGGGCATGCTCAAGCCCGAGTACGAGGAGTCGACCCTGGGTCAGGCCGAGATCCGCGCGATCTTCCGGTCCTCCAAGATCGGCAACATCGCGGGCTGCATGGTCACCGGCGGCGTCATCCGACGCAACGCCAAGGTCCGGGTGCTCCGCGACGGCGCCGTCGTCGCCGACAACCTCGACCTCGCCTCGCTCAAGCGCGAGAAGGACGACGCCTCCGAGGTCCGCGAGGGCTTCGAGTGCGGTCTCGTGCTGCGCAACTTCCAGGACATCAAGGAAGGCGACATCGTCGAGGCGTTCGAGATGCGCGAGATCCCGCGCAGCTGACGTCCCTGGGACGGCGCAGGACGCCCGCAGCCGCGGGCACCTGCGCCGTCTCGGCGTCCCGGGGGCCATCGGTCCCCGACCCCGCTCCACCGCGTCCGTCCCGTCCCACCGCACCCCGGCGATCCGCCGGCCCCACCAGGAGATCCAGCCCATGGCCAACCCCCGCGGTCGCCGCATCGCCGACCGGATCCAGGTCATCGTCGCCGAGCTGCTCGAGCGTCGCCTCAAGGACCCGCGGCTGGGCTTCGTCACCATCACCGACGTGCGCCTGACCGGCGACAACCAGCACGCGTCGGTCTACTACACCGTGCTCGGCGGCTCCACCGAGCAGGTCGGCAGCGCCCAGGCGCTCACCTCGGCCACCGGCATGATCCGCTCCGAGGTCGCCCGCCAGCTCGGCATGCGCACCGCGCCGACCATCACCTTCGTCCACGACGCCCTGCCCGAGGAGGCGGCGGCGCTCGAGGAGGTGCTGGCCAAGGCCAAGGCCCTCGACGAGGAGCTCGCCGCCCACCGCGGCGCCGCCTACGCCGGCGAGGCCGACCCGTACCGCAAGCCGCGCGAGGACGACGACCTCGACGACCTCGACGACGCGGACGACGCCGACGACGCTGACGACGAGGTCGACGCGGACCTCGAGGACGACGAGGACCCGCGGGCGTGACCGTCCCCGGCCTGGTCGTCGTCGACAAGCCGGCCGGCCTCACCTCCCACGGCGTCGTCGCCCGCATCCGGCGCCTGGCCGGCACCCGCAAGGTCGGGCACGCCGGCACGCTCGACCCGATGGCCACCGGCGTCCTGGTCGTGGGCGTCGATCGCGCCACCCGACTGCTCGGCCACCTCATGCTCACCGAGAAGGGCTACCTCGCCACGGTGCGGCTGGGGGAGTCGACCACCACCGACGACGCCGAGGGCGAGACCCTCGCCCGCGCGTCCGCCGACCACCTCGACGAGGCAGCCGTCCTGGCCGCCTTCGCCGCCCAGGTCGGCGAGATCTCGCAGGTCCCGACCGCCGTCTCGGCGATCAAGGTCGACGGCAAGCGCGCCTACCAGCGGGTGCGCGACGGCGAGGACGTCCAGCTGAAGGCCCGCACCGTCACGGTCCACGAGCTCGTGGTCGAGGAGGTCGCCCTGCCCGACGTCCGGATCCGGGTGCGCTGCTCCAGCGGCACCTACATCCGTGCGATCGCCCGCGACGTCGGCGCCGCGCTAGGCGTCGGCGGTCACCTCACCGCGCTGCGGCGCACCTCCGTCGGGCCCTACGGGCTCGACGTCGCGCACACCCTCGAGCAGCTCGAGGACGACCTCGCCCTGCTCCCGCTGGCCGACGCCGCCCGCGCCGCGTTCCCCGCCCGCGACCTCGACGACGCGCAGGCCGCGGACGTCCGGGTGGGTCGGGCCCTCGCCCTCGAGCTCGCCGGCCTCACCGCCGTCTTCGACCCCGACGGCGCGTTCCTGGCGCTCTACGAGCCGCGCGAGGACCGCGCGCGGGCCGTCGCGGTGTTCGTCTGACCGGCAGCGCTCAGCGGGAGTCGCGGCGCGGCTCGAAGGAGACCTGGTGGCCGAAGACCACCGTGCGCAGGTCGGTGTGGAACAGCTCCGCGCAGGTGACCAGCGTGAGCAGGTGGTCGTCGTCGATCGGCTCGACGCCGCCGGCCGAGGGGTTCACCGGCTTCGGGTCGAGCACCCAGGTGGCGTTGAAGTCGACGGTGAGCGCGTTGCCCGGGGTGTCGATGCGGTAGGCGTAGGTGCCGCCCCTGGTCTCCAGGCGCACGACGTCGCCGACGCGCAGCGTCTTGAGGTCGCGGAACGGCTCGCCGTGGGTGACGACGTGGCCGGCGAGCACCATGTTGCCCTCCTTGCCGGGCAGCGCGGTGCCGGGCTCGTGGCCCACGCCCTCGGCCAGGACGTCCTTCGTGGTGCCCTCGAGCACCGGCACCTGGTAGTCGGCGCCGAAGCGCGGCACCCGCAGGATGCCCAGGCCGGGGACCTCGCGGTCCAGGCGCCAGCCCTCCTCGATCTGGGAGATCTGGGCCTTGTACGCGCGGTGCGCCTGCCAGGTGGTGCCCCAGATCTGCCAGGCGATCCAGGCCAGCCAGCCCAGGCCGACGAGCAGCAGCGTCCAGCCCACGGCCTCGAGGGCCTTGCGGCGACGGCTGCGGGGCGCACGTCCACGCGTCGGTGGGGTGATCGTGCCGACCTCGCTCATGGCCCGTAGTCTTCCATCCGTGCAGATCTGGCGCTCCGACTCCGACGTTCCGGTGGACCTCGGTCGCACGGTCGCCGTGATCGGCAACTTCGACGGCGTGCACCTGGGCCACCGCCGCGTGCTCTCCCGGGCCCGCGAGCTCGCCGACGCCGCCGGCCTGCCGGTCGTGGTCGTCACCTTCGACCCCCACCCGATGGCCGTGCTGCGTCCCGAGCACGCGCCCACGACCCTCACCGGGCTGCCGGCCCGTGCCGAGCTGCTCGCCGCCGCGGGCGCCGACCACGTGCTGGCGGTGCCGTTCGACCGCGAGATCGCCTCGTGGTCGCCCGAGGAGTTCGTCGACCGGATCCTCGTCGACGCCCTGCACGCGGCGGCCGTGGTCGTCGGCGCCAACTTCCGGTTCGGCCAGCGCGCCGCCGGCGACGTCTCGCTGCTCGTCGAGCTCGGGGCCGCCCGCGACTTCCGCGCCGAGGGCATCCCGCTCGACGGGGGACCGCAGGTGTGGTCCTCCACCTACGTGCGCACCTGCATCGCGGCCGGCGACGTCGCCGGCGCCGCCGAGGCGCTCGGACGCCCCTACGCGGTGCGCGGCGTCGTCGTGCGCGGCGACCAGCGCGGCCGCGAGATCGGCTATCCGACCGCCAACGTGCCCGCCGAGGGTCCCACCGCGGTGCCGCCCGACGGCGTCTACGCCGGCTGGCTGCGTCGTCTCGACGGCGGAGAGCGCCTCCCGGCCGCCATCAGCATCGGCACCAATCCGACCTTCGAGGGCGTCGTCGGGCGACGCGTGGAGTCCTACGTCCTCGACCGCACCGACCTCGAGCTCTACGGCGTCGAGGTGGAGGTGTCCTTCGTCGAGCGGCTGCGCGGCATGGAGGCCTACGACTCCCTCGAGGCGCTGCTGGACCAGATGGCGCTCGACGTCGCCCGCACCCGGGACGTCCTGGGTGTCTGACGCGGGCCCCGGGTCACCGCCCGGGACACCCGAGCGGGCCGCCGAGGCCTGGTTCCTCCACCACGGCCTGCCCTACTTCGTCGACGACGTCCGGGCGCAGGTGCAGCGCCGGCTCAGCCGGGCCCGGTTGATCAGCGTCGGCGGCCTCGCGCTGGGGTTCGGCGTCGCCTCCGGGGTGCTGGTGGCGATCCCGACCAGCGCCTCGTCCGGGGTCGCGGTCGGCGTCAGCGTGGCGCTCGCGCTCCCGCTGGTCTACGCCCTGCGCGCGCTGCGGACCTCGATCATCGCGGCCTGGGCGCTGCGCCGCGCCCTCGGCAGCCTGGGGCTGCTCGTGCCGCTGGCGACCTCCGCGCTGCCCGTGCTGCTGCTCTTCATCACCTTCCTGTTCATCAACACCGAGGTCTGGCAGGTCGCCTCCTACCTGCACGGCGGCGTCCTGTGGGTCACGGTGCTCTTCTTCGTCGCGGCCGCCGTCGGCTTCCTCGTGCCCCGGATGGCCCGCGAGCTCGACGAGTTCGACGATCGCGTCGGCCCCGAGGACCTGCGCGAGGCCACGGCCGGCACCGCCCTGGCCGAGGCCACCGAGGCGCTGCTCTCCGACGACGCCGTCGACCTGCCCGAGCAGGCGCAGGTCACCGGCCTGCAGATGGTGAACCTGGTGCTGGTGCTCGTCGTCGCCCAGGTGGTGCAGGTGCTGCTGCTCGCGGTGGCGGTCTTCGCCTTCTTCCTGCTCTTCGGCGCCGTCGCGATCGCCCCGCAGGTGGTGGAGGCCTGGATCGGCCGCCCGCCGAGCTACCCGCCCGGCCCGCATCTGGTGAGCATCGAGCTGATCCGCGTCGCCACCTTCCTCGCCGGCTTCGCCGGCCTCCACTTCACCGTCACGGCCCTCACCGACGCCTCCTATCGCGAGGACTTCTTCTCGGTGATCATGCGCGAGCTGCAGGGCGCCGTCGGCACCCGCGTCGTCTATCGCGCGTTGCGGGACCGCTGAGGTCGGCTCCGCGGCGGCCGGGACTCAGTTACCCGGCTGACCGGGTGACTGACCCCCGCGGGGCGTGTCTCGCAGGCTCTCGGGAGCCAGAACCTGCGAGACATGCCCGACGGGAGCAGATGCCGTGCCAGGTCGACGCCCGGACGCGCAGCAGGGCGGCGATCCCGGAGGATCGCCGCCCTGCTGGTGACGCGGGCGCCTGGATCAGGCGTCGAGGTCCTTCGCGACGAGCGCCGCGATGGCGTCGACGTCGTCCTGGCTCTCGCCGCTGACCTCGATGCTGGCGCCCTGGCCGGCGCCGAGGGTCATGATCAGCAGCGCCGAGGACGCCTCGACGGGCCCGTCGCCGGGGACGGCGAGGAACACCTCGGTGGCCAGCTCCTCGGCGGCCTCGGCGATGATCGCGGCCGGGCGGGCGTGCAGGCCGACGGCCGAGCCGACGGTGACGGTGGTGGTGGGCATGGGCTCCTCCTCGAGCGGATGGTGGGTCAGACGGTAGCCGGGACGGGGGTGCCCGCCTCGGTGGTGGCGACGGCCGGGGTGGTGCGCATCGACTTGAGCACGATCACCGCGGCGGCCGCGACGACGACGCCGGCGATCAGGGCGATGAAGTAGCCGAGCACGTTGTTGACCGCGAAGAGCACGAAGATGCCGCCGTGCGGAGCACGGACCGCGACGCCGAAGAGCTCGGCGAGGCCGCCGGTGACGGCGCTGCCCAGCATGATCGACGGGATGACGCGCAGCGGGTCGGCCGCGGCGAACGGGATGGCGCCCTCGGTGATGAAGGACGCGCCCAGCAGCCAGCCGGCCTTGCCGTTCTCGCGCTCGGCCACGGTGAACAGGCCGGGACGGACGACGGTGGCCAGGGCCAGGGCGATCGGCGGCACCATGCCGGCGAGCATGACCGCGGCCATGATCTTCAGCTGCGGGGCGTCGGAGGCCAGGCCGGCCGCGCCGACGCCGGTGGCCGCGAAGCTGTAGGCGACCTTGTTGAGCGGACCGCCCATGTCGAAGGCCATCATCAGGCCGAGGATCACGCCGAGCAGGATCGCGCTGGAGCCGTTGAGGCTGTTCAGGCCGCTGGTGAGCTGGTCCATGAGCCAGCCGATCGGGCGGCCGAAGACGACGATCATCAGCAGGCCGGCGACGATCGTGGTGAACAGCGGGATGACCAGCACGGGCATGAGGCCGCGGGCCCAGGTGGGCACGGTGCGGCGGGCGATCCAGTGGGCGATGACGCCGGCGAGCACGCCGCCGACGATCGCACCGAGGAAGCCCGTGGCCGGCAGCGAGGTCGGGTTCGAGGCGCCGTCGTTGACCCCGAAGATGTTCGCGGCCAGGCCGCCGACGATGAAGCCGGGGGCGATGCCGGGCCGGTCGGCGATCGCGTAGGCGATGTAGCCGGCCAGAGCCGGGATGAAGAACATGAACGCGGTCTTGCCGAGGATGAAGAACAGCGCGCCGATGTAGGCCAGCAGGCCGGAGTCGAACGGCACGTGGTCCAGGCCGAGCGCCTGCGGGTTCGGCAGGTCGAAGAGCGTGTTGTGGACCGCGATCTGGCCGTAGGGGCCGACGATCTCGTAGCCGCCCAGCAGGAACGACAGCGCGATCAGCAGGCCGCCGGCGGCGACGAACGGGATCATGTAGGAGACGCCGGTCATCAGGACGCGGCGGGTGCGACCGCCCCAGCTCTCGCCGGTGCCGGCGCCCGCTCCGGCGCCGTCGTCGTCGCCACCGCCGCGCTCGACGCGGGCCGCACGCGGGTCGTCGGCGGCCTTGAGGGCCTCGGCGATCATCGCCTCGGCGTCGTCGACGGCGCGCTTGACGCCGGAGGAGACCAGCGGCAGGCCGGCGAACCGGCCGCGGTCGCGGACGCCCACGTCGACGGCGAAGACGACGGCGTCGGCCGCGGCGATGGTCTCGGCGGGGATCGGGGTGGAGCCGGCCGAGCCCTGGGTCTCGACGACGATGTCGACGCCGGCCTTGGCGGCGGCGGCCTGCAGGGCCTCGGCGGCCATGTAGGTGTGCGCGATGCCGGTGGGGCAGGCGGTGACGGCGACCAGGCGCTTGCGCGCGGTGCCCGAGGCCTCGGTGTGGGCGACCGGCGCGGGGTTGATCACGTCGGTGACGAGGGTGACGACCTCCTCGGGGGTCGTGGCCGCCCGGAGACCGTCGGTGAAGGCGGGCTTGACCAGGGCCCGAGCCAGCTTGGTGAGCAGCTCCAGGTGGGTGGCGTCGCCACCGGCCGGGGCCGCGATGAGGAAGACGAGGTCGGCCTCGCCGTCCTTGGCGCCGAAGTCGACGCGCGGGGCGAGCCGGGCGAAGCCCAGGGTCGGCACCTCGACGCCGGCGGTGCGGCAGTGCGGGATCGCGATGCCGCCCCGCAGGCCGGTGGCGGACGTGGCCTCGCGGGCCTCGGCGTCGGCCTGCACCCAGTAGGCGAGCGTGGAGCTGAGGTCCATGAGCGGGTCGC